>SKGD01000091.1 GCA_007117665.1 Alphaproteobacteria bacterium | reverse complement strand
TGTGACAAGACAAAAAGAAAGGAGCAAATTTTTCACGCGCGGGACATGCCAAAGCATATTCAAGCGGGAAAAGTGATGCTAATTTCTTTTTGTTTTGTCACCCAAAAGGGCGCGGCGAATTTTCGTGTCTGTTTGCTCAAACCGCTTGACCATAGCTACGGCTATGCTCTGCGCGCTTTTTACAAACATCCCCTGAAAATTTGACTCGCGCAGAATGAATGAAAGCTGTGAGTTTTGACCCTAGCGCTTGATATTAAAGCAATCCGGCAGTTTTGGCTTCATGGGCGCGCATTTTTGCCTGCTCACAGAATTTTCCTGCCGCCCCGGCATACTGGTTTTCTCTTCCCAGTGTTTGCGTCATAAGGCGCTGGATATTTTCATCGGCATCGCCTTTGGCGCTGTTTTTGATAGCATGGCCAAGGATCGGACAATCTTTCAGCAAAGACAGGGAGTCATCAAGGGCGGTGATCCGCGCTGCGAAATGTTGCTTCATGGCTTCTTTTTCCAGAAAAGAGAAAATATCAAGCTGTACCCATCCGGGCGTACGGGGCAGGCCGGATAGTTTGAAAAAACGATCCAGATCCGCACAGCGCCGCAGTTGATAGTGATCGGCTTCCAGCCAGGCCCAGATCAGTTCACGCGGGTCTTCGATATTCATGCCCGCCGCTTTTTTCGTGCCGTTTTCAAGATAGTTTTCCATCGGCCGCGCAGGATCATGATCCTGCCGTAATCCGAAGGCTGCCAAAATACGCGCTTTGACTTTTCCCTGCCCGCCGCTTATGAAGCCATCATAATAACGGCAAAAAGGCTTTGGGTATTTACCGATGATGTTTTTGTCGAATGAAAAACTGTCATCATAATCTGTATAATATTTCAGGAAGTTCAGGTAAATCCGGCTTAATTCGCCGATTGACAGATGACCGATCATCGGGTGGCGCAACTCAAGTTCCAGCCGGTCATCGAAAACCGTGTCGCGTTGTAGCGTGTTCGGCAGGATCTGGCCATCAAAAGCTCTGGCCAGTGCCTCTTCGATTTTTTTATTGTGATGACGCTCGGCCAGCGCGTGATCGAGAACCAGCTCCAGATTAATGTGATAGAGCGGCACATCACCCAGCAGGGTTTCCAGCTCTTGCATGGCTTCGGCGGCATTCAGGTCAAGAAGGCGCGGGACGCTGTTCAAAACGAACGAGTCTTCACGAAATCCGCTGCAGGACGGAATATCCGATGATACGGGCATCAGCATGTCCCAGTGGGTTTCTTCATCGTCATGGGCACTGCGCAGATGATCGATGATATCGCTGATGCAAAAATAAAGATCCATGTCTCTTCCGGCCAAATTTCCTGTCGCTATTGTCTCAAAGATCCGCCGGTTTTTTCAAGGATTTGTGCGATGACTTTTTGCGACAAATCTTCCAGATCCTTATCCGTCAGCGTTTGTTCCCGTGGCTGAATAGTAATGTGCAGGGCAACGGATTTTTTGCCTGTTTCGACGCCTTTCCCTTGATAGACATCAAAAATATCTGCCGCCACAATCATCGTCTTATCGGCGGCAATGGCTGCCCGGATCATCGTCTCGGCGGCGACATCTTCATCGACCAAAAACGCGAAATCCCGGTGCAAAGGCTGGAATGGCGATAATGTCAAAAGCGCCTTTCCCGTTCCTTTTTTGCGGGGCTGCGGGAGGTCATCTATAAAAACCTCAAAGGCACAAATATGTTCGCGGCTGTCCATTTTTTCCAGCAGCGCCGGGTGAATTTCGCCGAAACAGGCATAGATTTTCGCGCCGAGCCTTAACACGCCGGATCGCCCGGGGTGATACCATGCCGGTGCATCACGGGTGATCTGCATATTTTGCGCCGGCGCGCCGCAGGCCTCCAGCGCGGCCAGCGCATCCGCCTTGATATCGTAAATATCGACCGGCCGGGCGGCATGGGCGCCGCTCCAATGTTTCGTTCCGCTATGGCCGCTGCGAATTCCGGCAGCAACAGTGCGCTGGCCGCCCACGGCCTTGCTGTTGAGAAAAATCGGGCCGACTTCAAAAAGCGCATTGTCGGGATAGCCGCGCGCATGGTTGCGATTGGCGGCTTCGATCAGATTAGGTAAAATGGACGGGCGCATCCGGGTCAATTCGGCATTAATCGGGTTGACGATCTGCAGACGGGCGGCGTCATCTTTTTGTAGCGTGCCAAAATCATCGGCGCGCTCCTGGTTGGTAAAAGACCATGTGACGCATTCATTCAAACCTCTTTGGGCAAGACAGGTGCGCGCCTTGCGGGCATGCGCCATGCCGTTTGTTTCCGCATGTTGCGTGACACTTGTCAGTTTCGGCACGGAAACGGCTTCAAGCTTGTCATAGCCGTAAATGCGGCCGATTTCTTCGACCAGATCGGCGCGGCCTTCAATATCGCCTCGCCATGAAGGGGGCGTTACGAGCCATGCGGAAGGAGTCTCTTCGGCAACATCAAAGCCCAGAGATTTTAAAATTGTGATTTGTTGTTCCGGCGGGATCACGATCCCCAGTAATTTTTTGACAATTGCCGGATCAAATGCGATTTGCCGCTCCCATGCGGGCGCTTCGCCGGCAACCACATGATGGCTTGGTGTGCCGCCGCACAGATCGATAATCAGCCGTGTGGCAATTTCGGCGGCTTGCGGCAGGAAAGCCGGGTCAACGCCGCGTTCAAAACGATAGCGCGCATCGCTGATAATCTGCAGGGCGCGCCCGGTTCTGGCTGTCCGCATCGGGTCGAAATAGGCAACCTCCAGATAGACATTGGTCGTTGAATCGGTGCATCCGGTGTCCGCACCGCCAATCACGCCGCCCAGCGCGACAACGCCGCGATCATCGCAAATGGCTGTCATGGTATCGTCCAGCTCATAAGTCTTGTCATTAAGCGCCGCCAGTGTTTCGCCCTGATGCGCCAGCCGCACCTGAATATCGCCTTTCAGCTTGTCCGCATCGAATACGTGCAGCGGCCGCCCAAGGCAAAATGACATATAGTTCGTGATATCGACCAGCGCCGAGATCGGCCGTAAACCAATCGCCTTCAGCCGCGCCTGCATCCAGTCCGGCGAGGGGCCGTTTTTGACATTTTTGATATGACGACCGATAAAAAGCGGGCAGGCGTCGCGGGTTTCGTCCGTCAGGTCAAGCGTTACCCGGATCGGGGACTCATACGTGCCCGTGACAGGATTGTCATTGAGCGGTTTCAGCGTTCCCAGCCCCGCCGCCGCCAGATCGCGGGCAATGCCGCGGACACCGGTACAATCGGCTCTGTTCGGGGTCAGGCCGATCTCGATGACCGGGTCATCCAGCCCGAATAAGGCCGCAAACGGCGTGCCGAGCGCGATGTCGCTGCTGACTTCTATGATGCCTTCATGATTGTCCGACAGCCCCATTTCACGCTCTGATACCAGCATGCCGTTCGATTCCTGACCGCGGATCACGCCTTTTTTTAAGGTGATGTCCGTCCCCGGTATATAGCTGCCCGATGGTGCGAAAATGCCTTTCATGCCGGTGCGCGCATTCGGCGCGCCGCAGACAACTTGGATTTTCTCTTTTCCCGTATCGACAAGACAGACTTTCAAACGATCCGCATCGGGATGTTTGTCGGCCTTTTCGACATAAGCCACAAAAAACGGCTCGTAGAGCCTTGCCGGGTCGGTCACGGATTCAAGTTCCAGCCCGATCGCGGTCAGCTTGTCGGTGATTTCCGTCAGGGTCGCATCGGTGTCCAGATGGTCTTTGAGCCAGCTTAGCGTAAATTTCATGGATAAATACCGTTTATGTCCGTTTAGTCTGATCGCGTGATGATAGATTTACCGTGAAAATCCCCGCCATACCAGCGTTTTTAACAATTTCTTGTGATATGTCTAATATAACAGGGGCGAGACAGGGAAGACAACGAGGTGTGCGGATGAGCAAATGGCGGGGATTAGCAGCCGATTTCGGTAGGGCGACCGGGACTTTGGATAATCGTACGGCGCGCGATATTGCGCGGGGCAATGATGTTTCTGCGGTGGTGCGGGGTGTTACCGGCAGTAATGCGACAGCACGTGATATTCAGCGTGGAAATCATGGTCAGGCAGCGGCGCGCACTGCCGGCGCCAGCAATCGTACGATCCGTGAAGCCAGTCGCGGCAATTATGTTTCCGCCAGTGCCAGTGCCATGCGGGATCGCCAGCGCCAGATAGAGCAACAAGAGCGTGCTCAAAGGCGTGAGGAACAAAGACAGGAAAGAGAACAGGCAAAGCAGGAGCGTGCGGAAGCGCGCGCCGGTCGCCGCCAACCGGAACAGACTCAACAAAATAGCCGTCCGGCGCACGCTCCTGCTGTAGAGCAGGCTCCCGCAGTGGAGGTGCAAGCAGCGCCTGCGGCTGACGAAACAACGGAAGCCCCTTTACCAGAAGAACCGGCAGCCCAGCAGGCAGCGCCCGTTTCAGAACCCGAAATGGCGCCTGTAGAGTCAGCGCCGGCTGCGGCTGCATCTGTTGCTCCTTCGGAACCGGCGGTGCCGGAATCATCGGCTGCGCCCGTTGCGGAATCAGCTGCCCTGAATGCCTCTGAAGTGAAATTATTACAGTCCGGTTTACGCCTGAACGGGATTGATGCAGGGCCGGTGGACGGAATCGCAGGCCCTATGACAAATGGCGCGATGGCGGATTATATTCGTCAAAACCCGCATCTTGGTTTATCTGCGGATGATCCGTGCGGGGTTCTGGCAGCCTTGCGCGAGGACATGCAGCAAAATCCCGATATCCAGTCACGCCTTGCCGATATTGTTGCCCATGGCGGCGAAGCGCATATTCATGACGCGATGGCGGCACAGGTGGCGTTGAATGATCTGAATGATGCCAATCTGAAGGTGGACGGCATTGTCGGGCCGCAAACCACAATGGCGTTTAACGACCATATGAATAACAGCTATGACCGTATGCTGAATGGTAGCCCACAGACACCGGCGCTTACCGCACAGGCGCCTGCGCCGCAAGAACCTGTCGTGCGCGAGACGCCTGCGGTTTCTTCGCCATCATCGCTGCCCCCATCCTTTACATAGCGATAAAGGATTGTTGGAATTTATTTTATAACGACATGACATGCAGTGAAAAAGCCAGCTTTTTGCCGATATGGCGGTAAAGAGCCTGTGCGCTTTCATTATCCTGTTCAGCCAGCCAATATATCCGCGCCCATTTTTCTGTCCTGCCGGTTGCGGCGAGGGCGTGAATAAGTCCTTTGGCAAGCCCCTGGCGACGATTATCCGGCATGATAAAAAGATCCTGCATATAACAGACCGGCGCAATATGGCCGGTGACAGGATGTAGGATGTAATGAAGAAAACCGGCCATGACGCCGTTTTTATAAGCGCCGATGCCATGTACGGGCGAGTCCGCTGTCATCAGGCGCTGCCACGTCCGGGCGGTGACGGCATCGTCACGATAGCCCTGATTATTCTGATCCCATAAAAGTTGCCATTGATCATGATCGCCTTGTTCAAAGGAGCGGATGAGACAGTCATCTTGGTGATGCGCGTTCATGCCGCCTTCCATCTTTCGGGTCAGTCTTTCAAAGCGCGGTTCGGGCGTGACTGAGGGGCGAATCCGTAATGGTCAAGCCATCTTGTGTCGCTTTCAAAAAAGGTGCGTAAATCGGGAATACCGTATTTGAGCATCGCAATGCGTTCGATCCCCATGCCAAAAGCGAAGCCCTGATATTTTTCGGGATCTATGCCGCAATTTTTCAGGACGTTCGGGTGAACCATGCCGCACCCCAGAATTTCAAGCCAGTCTTCGCCCGCCCCGATCGTCAGCCCGCCATCTTTGCGTGAACAGCCAATATCAACCTCGGCGCTGGGTTCGGTGAAAGGAAAGAAGCTGGGGCGGAACTGCATCGGCAGATCATCAACCTCGAAATAGGCCTCGCAGAAATCGCGCAAACAGCCTTTTAAATGTCCCATATGGATGTGTTCGTCAATCACCAGACCTTCAATCTGGTGGAACATCGGCGTATGGGTCATGTCGTAATCAGAGCGATATGTGCGCCCCATGACAATAATGCGGATCGGCGGTTTGTTTTCCTTCATGTGGCGGATCTGTACCGAAGACGTATGAGTCCGCAGCAGCTTTTTGGCATATAGCTCCTGCTCATCCGGATCTTCTGGTAAAAAGAACGTATCCTGCATCTCGCGGGCGGGGTGGCCGGGCGGGAAGTTCAGCGCCGTGAAATTATGCCAGTCATCTTCAATATCCGGGCCTTCGGCAACGGTGAAACCCATATCGGCAAAAATCGTTACCAGCTCTTCCATGGTCTGGCTGATCGGGTGAATATGCCCTTTTCGTTCGGGGCGCGGCGAGAGCGTAATATCCAGCGTTTCCGTCGCCAGCCTTTGATCCATGGCCTGTTTCTTTAGGGCATCTTCCTGTGTCCGGATCAGCGCGGCAATTTCGTCTTTAAGGTCGTTGAGCGCTTGCCCGGTCGTTTTGCGTTCTTCGGGGCTCATCCCGCCGAGCGTCTTCATCAAATCCGTGATACGGCCTTTTTTGCCCAGCGCGTTAATACGCGCCTGTTCCAGGCTGTCCAGATCGTTGGCGGCTTCGATCATCGATGCCAGCTCTGATTTCAGGGTCTGGATATTTTGTGTCATGTCGGTCATGTCTTCCCGGCGGTTTGTAACGATATTTCCTTGATAATGCGGCTCTGCGTTAAAAACAAGGGAATAATAAAAACGGCCTCGCCCACGTGGGGGGAGACCGTTTTATAATTTATCGTTAGAGACCATGATCAGGCAGGCTGCAATCAGGCTGCTTTTTTAGCGTCCTTCGCCAAAGCGTCAGAGGCTTGCTTGGCCAGCGCCGCGAAATCCTTTTCATTATGGATCGCGATATCGGACAGGACTTTGCGGTCCAGATCGACATTGGCAAGTTTCAAACCGTGCATCAACTGGCTGTATGTCAAGCCGTTGGCGCGCGCGCCGGCATTGATACGCTGGATCCACAAGCGGCGGAAATCGCGCTTTTTGCGGCGACGGTCGCGATAAGCATACTGACCGGCTTTTTCAACAGCCTGTACAGCAATGCGGAATGTATTTTTCCGGCGGCCGTAATAACCTTTGGCGGCTTTGATCACCTTGCGGTGTCTTGCATGGGCGCGTGGCCCTCCTTTAACGCGGGACATTACGCACCTCCTTCCGCACGCTTGGCGGCGGGTTTGTTTTTCTGCTTACGGGCGTAAGGCAGCCAGTTTCTGAGCACAATACGCGCATCGGCCGCACACAAGGTTGTCGTGCCGCGCGCTTTGCGTTTCATGGATTTGGGCTTATTCATCTGCATGTGGCGCATAAAGGCGTTTTGTGCCTTTACTTTGCCTTTGGCGGTGACTTTGAATCGCTTCTTCGCCCCGCTTTTGGTTTTCATTTTCGGCATTTTCATCTCCTTTTTGAGGTTTATGGCTGCGCTGGGCGCAGGCCGCAATAGCCGAGGCATGCCGTTTACTTTGCCAGACTATTTTTACTAGAGCGCCTTTTTATGGGCAAATCGCAAAAAAAGCAAGAGAAAATCAGCGTTTTATTTCCGGACAGTCTGGATGTCGGCAATCGGCGTGCTGTATTGCGCTTCCAGATCCCACGGGAAATGGATCCATGTGTCCTGACTGACTTCGGTGATGAAGGTATCTGTTGTTTCTGCGCCTGCGGGCTTGGCGTAAATACAGGCATAATGCGCTTTGGGGAAATGATCGCGGGCGACGCGGAACGTATTGCCGGTATCGACCAGATCATCGATAATCAACCAGCCTTCACCCTGACCGATGCCTTCGGGCGCTTTGATGATTTTGGCGCTGCGCTGGTTCTGGTGGTCATAGGACGAAATACAGAATGTTTCGACCATTTTAATATCCAGTTCGCGCGCGACAATACAGGCCGGAACCAGCCCGCCGCGCGTGATGCCGATAATGCCGTGCCACGGGCCTTTATCAACCAGCCGCCACGCAAGCGCTTTGCCGTTGCGATGCATTTCTTCCCATGAAACCGGAAAATCTTTGGTCATGACCACAAAACCTCTTTTGTTCTTTTGATAATTCCGGTTACATATAAAAGCTTTTGACGCTAATAGCGAGAGGAAATTTGATGGTCAGGCCGCTTAATATCAGGGATGAAGATCTCACAGGCATGCGCGGACGGGTTGCCCGTTTTGTTGAAAATCCGCGCTTTATATGTGCGATCGCGGTTCTGATCGTGACCAATGCGATTGTTCTGGGGCTTGAGACATATGATCATATTGATGCCGCGATCGGGGCGCATCTGCACCTTATCGATCAGGTCATTCTGGCCGTTTTTGTGATCGAGATTGCGCTCAAGCTTTATGTGTATCGCCTGTCATTTTTCAGGCAGGGATGGAATGTTTTTGATTTCGTGATTATCACTGCTTCGTTATTGCCGAGCGCCACGGGTCTGTCCGTGTTACGGACGCTCAGGATCTTGCGGCTTTTGCGGTTGCTGTCGATCGTCCCGCAAATGCAGCGTGTGATTACGGCTTTGTTCAGCGCCTTGCCGGGGATGGGGTCTGTGGTCGGGGTCTTGTTTATCCTGTTTTATATATCGGCGGTGATGGCGTCGCAGATTTTCGGGACGCATCCGGATGAAGAAATGCAGGAGTTTTTCGGGGATATCGGCCTTGCCATGTATTCGCTTTTTACGGTCATGACGCTGGAAGATTGGCCGGATATCGCCAATCCGACCATTGCGCTGTTTCCGTGGTCGTGGGTGTTTTTCATCAGCTTTATCGTGATCATGACATTTGCGGTTTTGAACCTGTTTATCGGGATTATCGTTGATGCGATGAATCTGGTGAAGGAAGAAGATATCGCCGATGAGAAAGACGAAATTATTCAGGCGACATCCCGTGAAACGGACGCGCTGCATGACGAAATCCAGATGTTGCGGCATGAATTAAAGGAAATAAGGTCTTTGTTGCGGGATCGCCAGTAAAGCCACGGCTGTGGTGCGGCGCTCAGATCGGCTGTGCGTCTTCCATATTGCCCAGAACGGCGAATGATTCAATCCGTAACGTGTTGTCATCCTGTGGTACCAGACGATAAATCACGACAACTTCATGTCCCGCGCGATCAGTCAGCCAGACTTTCTGAATGATGCTGTTTCCGGTCATGCTGAAATCAAGAAACCGGTGCTGAACGTGATTATAGATCGGGCGATAGACATAGCGCATCTGATTCAGGAAAGCGCCTGGCGTGCGATAGCGGTGATGCAGGTTTTCCGACACATATCCATAGGCCTGCTCAGCGTTGCGGTCGCGGATCGCTGAAAGCTGGCCGCGGATCAGTGCCTGAATTTCCTGCGTGTCGACCTCATACCCGACATGATGCGCCGTTCCGTAAATTTCTTCTTCGCAATTTTCAAAATCCGCACCGGCTTTGGCCGCTCCCGGCAGCCCCGCCGCGATGATCACGCATACGCAAAAGGCCGTTACATGAAATATAAAATGCGTTATGGTGCGTATAGACATATAAATTCCCGTATTTTTACCCTTTAATTGTGACTGATGAACCTTAACCGCCTCTTAATTTTTTCTTTGATTCTGCCGTTTTTGGGCGGTTTTATGTATTTTGGGACAGGCAGCGCCGTCAAAAGTGCCAAAGCTGCCCAAAGCGTGTCAGAGAGCGCGCCAGAAAGCACATCAGAAAGCATAATAGAGGCCGTGCCGGTGGTTGACGTGATCGAAGAAACGCTGGGCGATCATGACGGCAATGTTGTGGTGCTGGAGCTGTTTTCATCGCAGGCCTGTGTTTTTTGCCCCAGAGCCGACCGGATTTTCGCCGATATTGCTTCGCAGGATAATGTGATCGGGCTGGCTTGCCACGTTGATTATTTTGACGTGCGGAATGGCAGTCTGGCGCAGGAGTTTTGCACGGCGCGCCAGCAATGGTATATGGATCATGTCTTTAACAGCCCCCTTTACACGCCGCAGCTTGTCATGAACGGACGGACGGATGTGGTCGGATATCGTCTGGAACAGGTCGTTGAGCAGCTTCAGAAAGAACACCGCGATCATGTGAATGTCCCGCTGGATGTCATATATGAAGCGGACGGGACGCTGGTGGTGACGGCGCCCGACGATGCGCCTTTCCCGGCGGATCATACAGTCTGGGTGATGTTATATGATGATGTGCATGATCTGGTCATTGCTCAGGGTCGCAATAAAGGGCAGCGCGTGCGGTATCACCGGATCGTCAGCGCCGTCAAGGATGCGGGTCGTTTTGAAAAGCCGATGAGTCTCGACCCGGATGTAAAGCCCGGCCATGCAGGGGCGGCGGTGCTGGTGCAGGATCGCGTCACCGGCCATATTCTGGCCGCAGGACGGATTTCTTTTAACCGTTAAGGGCGGCTTTTCCGGATACAAGCTGTTTAAGCGCGTCTGACGCCGCGCCGCGGGCATGACAGTTGAGATTTCTTTCTGTCATCCCCGCTTTATGCGGGGATCCATGCTTGTTGCTGCTACTTTTCTGGATGCCCGCTGTTTAAGTTCGCCTGATGGCTCACCGCGGGCATGACAGTTGGGAAGTGGGCGGCATGATATAAGGGAAAAGCGCTAATGTGCCGCCGACCAGCTTTTGCCGTTTCCGGCCTCGGCCTTGAGCGGCACATCCAGCGCGGCGGCCTGTTCCATGACTTTTTTCACCAGCGCGGCGGTCTGTTCGCATTCGGCTTCGGGCACTTCGAAAATAAGTTCATCATGCACCTGTAAGAGCATCCGGGCTTTCAGGCCGGCCTCTGCAAGGGCGCGGGGCATAGCGGCCATGGCCATTTTCATGATATCGGCGGCAGTGCCTTGTAACGGCGCGTTAATGGCCTGACGCTCGGCGCCCATCCGTAAATTGGGCATTTTATTATTGATGTTGGTAACGGTGCATTTGCGTCCGTAAAGCGTCCGGACAAAGCCATGCTTGCGGGCTTCTTCCTTTTTGGCTTCCATATAATTCTGGATTTCGTTGAAATTCGCCAGATATTTACGGATAAATTCATTGGCATCTGCCGGATTGCACCCAAGCTGTTTCGCCAGCCCCCAGCCCGATATGCCGTAAATGATCCCGAAATTGACAGCCTTGGCCTGACGGCGCAGCTCCGGCGTGACATCGGCCAGCGGCACACCGAAAACCTGTGACGCGGTCAGGGCGTGAATATCCACCCCGTCATGAAAGGCTTTTTTCAGGGTTTTCACATCGGCCAGCGCCGCCACCAGCCGCAATTCGACCTGGGAATAATCAACCGACAACAACACATGCCCGTCTTCGGCGATGAATGCTTCGCGGATCTTGCGGCCTTCTTCCGTGCGGATGGGGATATTCTGAAGGTTGGGGTCGCTGGATGCCAGACGGCCGGTTGTCGTGCCGGTCATGTGAAAACTTGTGTGGATACGACCCGTTTCGGAATTAATCTCCTGCGGCAGCGCGTCCGTATAGGTTGATTTCAGCTTTGAAAGCTGTCGCCATTCAAGGATTTTCTCGACGATCTCATAACCCTGTGCCGCCAGTTTTTCAAGAATATCAGCGGCAGTCGACCAGTCGCCGGTTTTGGTTTTCTTGCCGCCTTCAATGCCCATCTGGTCGAACAAAACCTGCCCGATCTGTCTGGGGGAGGCAACGTTGAATGTCGTTCCGGCCATCTTGTGAATGGCGGCCTCCAGCCCGGCCAGCTTTTTCGCGAAATCTTCGCTCATTTGTTTCAGGACAAGCGGATCGACCTTAATACCGTTTAACTCCATTTGCGCGATGACCGGAATCAAAGGCCGTTCAATATCTTCGTAAACCCGCACCATTTGTTCCTGTGCAAGGCGCGGCTTGAGAATTTTATGCAGCCGCAGCGTAATGTCGGCATCTTCGGCGGCATAGGTGATGGCTTCCCTGACCGGCACGCGGTCGAATGTCACCATATTTTTGCCTTTTCCGGCGACCTCTTCATATTTGATGGTTTTATGCCCGATCATCAATTCGGAAAGCTCGTCCATGCCGTGGCCGTGTTCCGTACCGTCCAGCACGTAAGATAGCAGCATCGTATCGTCACAGGGCTGGATATGAACCCCTTGCCGCGCCAGCATCTGCCAGTCATATTTCATGTTATGGCCGATCTTCAGGACGCTTTCATCTTCCAGCACCGGTTTCAGCATGGCGATGACCTTATCAAGCGGCATTTGCGGGATATGGTCGTCCCCGCCGCCCAGCAGGTCGGTTTCCTGCACATGGCCGAGCGGAATATAACCGGATTCGCCCGGCACGGAAGCCAGAGAAATGCCAACCAGCCTTGCCTTGGCCGGGGTCAGGCCGGTCGTTTCCGTGTCGATCGCCAGAAAGCCGGTGTCATAAGCGCGGTCGATAAAGCGTTGCAGGGTTTTTTCATCATTCACCAGATGATAGTGATTATCCGCCACGGGCGGCATTGGCGCGGCGTCCCCGGTTGTTTCTTGTATGGTGCCGTCTTGCTCGCTGCCGCCGGGACGATGCCCCAGCCGCGCAACCAGCGATTTAAAGCCCTGCTTTTGTAAAAAGGCGACCAGATCGGGTGAGTCAAGATCACGGCTTTTGAGATCGTCCAGCGCCAGCGGTACAGCCGCGTTTTTATCCAGCGTTACCAGCTTTTTTGAAATGCGCGCCAGCTCCGCATGTTCGATCAGGGCTTCGCGGCGTTTGGGTTGCTTGATTTCTTCCGCCCGCGCCAGCAGTTCTTCCAGCGAGCCATATTCATTGATCAACTGCGCCGCGGTTTTGATGCCGATGCCCGGCACGCCGGGGACATTATCGGTGGAATCGCCGGCCAGCGCCTGCACATCGATGACCTTGTCCGGTGTCACGCCGAATTTTTCGATGACTTGTTCGGCGCCGATATAATGGCCTTTGATCGGGTCATATAGCCGGACAGTCCCGTCAACAAGCTGCATCAGGTCTTTATCCGTGCCGACAATCGTGACTTTCCTGCCTTGTTCGGCGGCCATCCGCGCATAGGTGGCGATCAAATCATCCGCTTCAAAGCCTTCGATCTCCAGCGCCGGAATGTCAAAAGCTTCGGTTGCCTCGCGGATCAGCCCGAATTGCGGGATCAGGTCGGCAGGCGGGTCTTCGCGGTTGGCTTTGTAATCGGGATAGATGTCATTGCGAAAATTCTTGCGTTTGGCGTCGAAAATAACGGCGATATAGGGCGCATGCAGGTCGGTCAGTAATTTCAGGATCATGTTGGTAAAGCCCAGAACCGCCCCCACCGGCGTGCCTTCGGGGTTGGTCAGGCTTTGGGGCAGGGCGAAATAGGCACGAAAAATATAGCCTGATCCGTCAACAAGGAATAATTCGTCCTCGTCTTCGGCGTGACGGTCTTCCGGCGGTGTATTTGCGGCTGTCTTGGTCATGATGTCCTGAGCATGGCGCAGGCGATGCGCGGAGTCCAGTCCCTATACGCATCTTGTCAACAGCGCAGGGCAAACAGCGCAATCGCGGCGGCGTTGGAGACATTCAGGCTGGCGATCGGCCCGGCTGTCGGCAGTTGCACCAGCATGTCGCAATGGTCGCGCACCTTGGGGCGCAGGCCTTTTCCTTCGGCGCCCAGAACAATCACGGTCTTGCCGGTTTTTGCGATGGTGCTGATGCTCTGGTCGCCGCGTTCATCCAGCCCATAGACGTTAAACCCGGCCACGCGCAGCTTGTCGATCGTGTCGGCCAGATTAATCTCATAGGCCACCGGCACATATTCAACCGCGCCGGTCGCAATCTTGGCCAGTGCGCCGCACAGGGAAGGCGAAAATTTACGTTGCATCACCAGCCCGCCCGCCCCGAACGCACAGGCCGACCGCAAGATCGCCCCGACATTATGCGGGTCTGTGACCTGATCCAGCATGACAATCACGGCATTGTCTTTGGCTTGCGTACGGATGATCAGGTCATTGATAAAGACTTCTTCCAACGGTGCACAATCCAGCACGAGTCCCTGATGCACGGCATCCCCGCCGATCATTTTGTCAATTGTCTTGCGGTCGGTGACAACCGGGGCGGGGCGCGTCAATCCCGCGATTGCGGCGGCGCGTTCCATCACCGGCTTGAATGCCTCCAGCGCATGGTCGGTGATATACAATGCCTTGATCGTGCGCGCGGGGTTCATCCATGCCGCCTCGGCCGCATGTGTCCCCCATATTAAATGCTCCGTCCCCGTTTTGACCAGATTCCCGCTGACGGCCTTGCCGTGTGGGGCTTTTGCGGGTTTTTTACGGTTGCGCTCAAACGGCTTTTGAAAATTTTTCGACTTGTTTTTCATGTCCTGATATATAAAGCGCTTGACACAGAAAGGAAATTCTATTTTTCTCTGAGCCTGTAAAAACGACATTTTTTGTTGGTTTTTGCTTCGACCCTGATTTCGATGTGGAGGGGTGGCAGAGCGGTCAAATGCACCGGACTGTAAATTCGGCGTCTTCGGACTACGCAGGTTCAAATCCTGCCCCCTCCACCATTTATTTTCCAACCCGTCCAGCGTGACGGGTTTTTTCATGCCCAAAAGCCCAATACAGGGGCGGTTTTGTGTTGTGTATGTGTACTGTTAGAGTGACACAACAGGGTAAATTCTCTCTCAAATCTCACATTCTCTCACGGCTATGGCTACGTAACGCTGATTTAGTGGTCATGGCAAACACTTGATTTTAAACAATTCCTGAAAAACGCAGTTTGCATGTTTTAAATGATGCATTCGAACAATGTTTCGAACTTTTTTATTTCGTCGTCATAATTTTCAAAAACATTTCCGTACCGGAGGAGAAGAACAAATTTAAAGGAGGTTCTTCTCTATGCACGACTTCGGACGCAATCCAGATGACATGGCAGGGGCGGAGCGTTATGCCGAGATTATTTCGATCCTCGCCAAGGCGGTCACGCGTTATAAAATTGCCAAACATAATCAATTAAATAGCTCGAAAAATGAGAGAAGTTTGACTGGACTTCCCACCGCTTCGAAGCATTCATGTCCCAGCCGCAAACCCCATAAAAGGAGAGCGGAGAAAGGGACGAAAACATGAAAATAGACATATTAAAAGACTATGCCGCGCTGGAGGCGATGACCGTTTGTCACGCTCCTTGATGGACTTTGCCAAGCTGGTCGAAGTGCTGGACAAACACGGCGTGAGCTTTGTGTCTGTGACCCAGCATTTTAATACCAAAGATTCTATGGGACGGTTGACGCTTAACATCCTGCTGTCTTTTGCGCAGTTTGAGCGTGAAGTCACAGGGGAGCGCATCCGCGATAAATTCGCCTCATCCAAAATGAAAGGCATGTGGATGGGTGCCGTGACCGAGCGTGACGGGGTGGCGGTTACGGGAACAGATCTGTTTGAGCTGCGCCTTTCGGATATACCTGTGGTTGCCCACAGGCGTTCGGGAAGGTCTTGATATTGGTATGTTCTGCCATTTTCAAACAAATCTTGCAGCTCTAAACTTCTTTCTAAACCTTTGGCTGGGTTTGGTATTTTTTCAAAAATAAGAAGTGGGTGTTCTTGAGCAATTCTGGCTTTAATGAGGATTTCAGCTGCATGCGCCGCTTGTATAACTGATAGCTCGCTCCAGTGTGAATTAGCATACATACCATCATAATTCGCATGATAATTCGCATGTGTGAGGGCGCTTAAACCGAAGTTAACCATATGCTTGTAAATGTTTTTAAGGTTTTCATCCATCTA
>SKGD01000045.1 GCA_007117665.1 Alphaproteobacteria bacterium | reverse complement strand
CTTTTCCTCAAAAGGTGAGATAATGAGACTGGGAAAGGATTTCTGCATGGATGAAAATAGTAAATCCAGAACTTTTGAATTAAAGCAGCGTTTACTCAGAAGAGCCTGGGACGGAGAATCGAAACTGGCCGCAAACGGCAAAGAAATGATCATGCTGATCCAGATGCGTCTGGCGCAATGTCAGGCTCCGCTGAACAGCCCCGATGAAAAAACATTACAGGAAGTCAAACTGCTTGATGCGGATCAGCCGCGCAGCGTGAGAATGCTCAACGCGCTCGCCCGGCAAGCTGGATCTGGCAGCCGGTTTAGCAAGACTGAAACGCTGACGATTCACTAAGATATTTTTTTAAGTCAAATCCTGTCACGCCCGGAACATCCGGGGGTGATAGTAATGTTGCGTGGATCCCCGCTGTTTAATCCCGCCTTACGGCGTGCCGCGGGGATGACGAAGAATTTGTCATCCCCGCAGTGCGCTTTACTCCATACCCAGCGCTGCCTTGTAAAGCTCCAGCAACTCGTCCTGCTCACGTCTTTTTTCCAGATCCATCTTGCGCAGTTTGATAATGCGGCGAATGGTCTTGGTATCAAAACCGGTTCCTTTGGCTTCGGCATAAACGTCCCTAATATCCTCGGCAAGACCGGATTTTTCTTCTTCCAGACGCTCCAGCCGTTCAATAAATGATTTCAGGCGCTGCCCCGTTACCCCGCCGACATCTGTGGTTTCATCGTTGCCGCCTTGCGGGAAGCTCGCAATATTGGTCTCTGACATTAACATTCTCCTCTTTTTGCTTTTGAGATCAGCGTTTCAAAATACAGACGCTCCTGCTCTTTGCAATGCCGGTGTACTGCGCCCTCATAAGGACGCCATACATCACCGCGCGAAAAAACAGGCGCAAGAGCATCTGCAAGCTTATCTGCCCAGAATAGACATGATTCTTTGTCGCGGATCAAATCATTCCTGATTTCAACCAGCAAATTCGCCAAACGCCGGGCATCGGCATGGCGGTTGATGGTTGTGCCGCCCATCGCCTTGGCGTCATAAGGTTCGTTATCACCGACACAAAAACCGTCCTGCCGAAAATAATCAATCATCGGCATTGGCAGGCGGGCATCATGCGACCACAAAAAACCAATTTCCCAAGGCCGTTTTGCTTTGTAATAAACCGGCGCAAAGCTGTGAATGGAGATAACCGCCGGATAGATACCCTGCTTTATGTATCGCTCCAGAAAATCTGAAACGGCCGCATGAAACGGATGATATATCGCATCGCTGCGCGCTTTTTTTTCATGCTCTGTCAGGGCGGCATTGCCGGGAATTAGCTCCCCTTCCCCATGAGATAAAAAAGCAGTCGGATGGTCGAGCGAGCGGTTCAGATCCACAACCAGACGCGAATAATTGGCGAAAATCGCCGGCGCATCCAGCTTGTCAGCCAAAAAGGTCGTCACATCGCGCGTTCCGATATCCCACGCATAATGTTTGCGACATTGATCAGGCGAAAGCCCCAGCCCCTCAAGCGAAGGCGGAATATAATTTGACGCATGCTCGCAAATCAACAAACAGGGCAACGTCCCGCTTTCATTATAAAAAGAAAAAGGCAGCGGATCGTTCTCGCTCAAAATGCTGGCATGTTCAGCGGAATCAGACATTCTTAAAAAAATCTCTGCCACAGGGTTCAAAAAAGGGGAGATGCTCTCCCTAGCGGGGACGGTCACCCCAAATTTCTATCCGGATACCGTCATGGGCGGCTTCATTGTCACGCCCCAGCTGTAACTCCAAAAGCAACTGGAACGCCTCCGGCTCGGTGCCCTCATCCGTGTAAGTTCTAACGGTTTCCGGAAGAAATGTCAGATTGACCGGAACCCTGACCAGCCAGCGAAAGCGGCCATCGACACTGCCGGACTGTATAATCTCGGGGATGCCGTCCACAACGGTTCTGAGCTGCAGGCGATTTGTCCGCATGTACCCCAAAATAGAGCGCTGCTCAATAATATAGGTCTGAAACTCGCGCAAAGCGGATGGGGTCATGTAAGGCGCGACATTTTCTTCGAGATGCGTTTCAAACTCTCTCGGATAAAAGGTCAATGTGGTCGATGCGGCTTCTGCGACCCAATTCATGATATCGCCGCTATTGCGATGCGGCAGATTCAATGCCACGGCTGATTCTTCGGCCTCATAAGGGGTATATTCAACCCCGATGGGGCTGGGGGCTGTGGAGACATCCGCATCGGCAAAAGGCGCCTGCAGCGTTTCCGTGATAAGCCGGTCTTCGGCGCGCTGGTCTTCATATCCGGGAAGAAACTGACCCACAAAATCGGGAATACCATTCGCGCGGTTAACAACAGAGGCGATATGCGCCAAAACAACTACCAGCACCATCATGAGCAAGACAAGGCCGAAAAATTTCATTTGTTTCTCTTGGTTCGTTTCCGGGTAACTCTATTAAAGCCGTGCGTTCTATCTTTCATTTTCGCCTGACGGCGAATGTCTTTATTCTGCCGACAAAGCGCCCTAATTTCATCACATTTTCAATCCGCCTGTCTATAAAGGATTCCAGATCATCCCGCGTGTTTTGTTCCGGGTCGGCGGCCAACCCGTCCGCCCAGGCCAGCCAGGACGCCGTAACAACCCCGCTCAAAAGCCCTCTTTTGGTATAAAAATTATAATCGTGTGACTCATCCCCTGCCCATAGCCATATCCGGTCAGCCGTCCGCCATATAATTTGCGCGGCATGCCCGGCACGGGACGGTACACTCCAATAGCGGCCGGCCAGCAATTCCGCGTCCCTGTCTTGCTCGATAATCGCAAAACGCACCATCAGCGCCGTTTTAATCCGGTCACGAATTCTGAGCGGTGCGATATTGGTGGCCGCGAGTTGATCCATCATGGCGCGGTCTATCATGTCGGCATAATGGTCCAAAACATCATCCATTTTCCGGGGGAACAGCCCATATAACAGATCCGTCCCCGTTCCGCCTGCGGCGGCATTTTTTTCCAGCGCCCGCCAACACCAGCCGTCAAATACAATATCGGGCAGAAAATCCTGCACAATCTTGTCTTTTTCCTGCTGATAATCATTTTTTTTCATCTTTCCTGTTTAACGTGTTTCTTGCGCGCAAAAAAGCGTTATATTGTTGGGCATGAGCGAAAAAAGCAGCGCACGACATAATTCCGGGTCAATCGGCGGGCGCCTGATACGCTATGGCCGGGTTTCCACAACGATGGCCGGTCTGGCGGCAAGACTGGCCGGCGAACGTTATCTGGGGCTTAAGATCGAACGCGAGGAACACGCGCAGCAGCTTCTGGAAGCGCTCGGCAATCTGAAAGGGCCGCTGATGAAGGTCGGGCAAATCCTGGCCACAATCCCCGAAGCCCTGCCCCCTGAATATGCGCGGGAGTTCCAGCATCTGCAGGCCAACGCCCCGCCTATGGGCTGGCCGTTTGTCCGCCGCCGGATGAAAACCGAACTGGGGGCCAGATGGGAAGATAAATTCGCATCATTTGAAAGAGACTCCTGCGCTGCTGCCAGTCTGGGACAGGTTCACAAAGCCGTCAGTCATGACGGGACATTGCTGGCGTGCAAGCTGCAATATCCGGATATGGAATCAGCCATCCGCGCCGACCTGAACCAACTCAAGATCATTTTTTCGATTTTTGAAAAGTATGACAAGGCCATCTCGACCCGTCACATCCATGAAGAGCTTAGCGCCAGATTATATGAAGAGCTGGACTATATACGCGAAGCCAGACATTGCCGGCTCTATGCCCACATGCTGGAAAGTACCAAAAATGTGCATGTGCCTGCGGTCACAGACGCGCTATCGAGCGAACGCCTGCTGACGACCACATGGCTCGAAGGCCGGAAGATCATGGATTATGTCGATGCACCGCTGGAACAGCGCAACCGGGTTGCCATGAATATGTTTCGGGCATGGTATGTGCCGCTGTACTTTTTCGGGATCATCCATGGCGACCCGCATCCGGGCAATTACACCGTGCGGGATGATTTATCGATCAACCTTCTGGATTTCGGGTGCGTACGCGTGTTTCCGGCGCGCTTTGTCGGCGGGGTTATCGACCTGTACCACGCGCTGGAGCGCGAAGATGACGCGCTGGCCGTTCATGCCTATGAAACATGGGGCTTTGAAAATCTGAGCAAAGAACAAGTTGAAACCCTTAATATCTGGGCGCGGTTTTTATATGGCCCATTGCTGGACGACAAAGTCCGCACCATCGGGGAAGCCAAGCACGGTGTTTACGGGCGCGAAACCGCGCAACAGGTTCACAAAAAGCTGCGCGAAGTCGGCGGTGTCACCGTCCCGCGTGAATTTGTGTTTATGGATCGCGCAGCGCTGGGGCTGGGATCTGTATTTATTCATTTACAGGCCGAAATTAACTGGCACCGGATGTTCCGGGACATGATCGCCGATTTCGATCTGCACGCCATGGAAAAACGGCAGGCAGAAGCTCTCACACAATTCGGTCTTGAGACTTAATTAAACGGTGAATAGCCCCTATGAATCTAGGCTCAGGACTCATTAATTGAGATAAAAAATAACGGTTGCAGCGATACAGATCGCCGAGAAGAAAGTATGGGCACATCGGTCATAGCGCATGGCAATCCT
>SKGD01000030.1 GCA_007117665.1 Alphaproteobacteria bacterium | reverse complement strand
TTTCAGTGGCCGGCGATGGAAGAGCTGCAACAAAGCCTGCAAGCCGCACAAGGCAGTGCCGTCACCGCCCGGATATTGGGGCAGGCTGCCTTAAACCCCGCCGCGCCGTCACGGCTGCCTTTTGTGGCTATGTTATTCATTGCCGCCATGCGCGCCGGTGATGTTTCGGGATGGCTGGGGGAACGCGCAACCGAACAATTGCGCCGCGCGGGGAAAGGCGATCTTCTGAACCGTATCAGCCGTGATTTCAGTGGCATCCGGCAGGCCTCAGCCGACGCCCTGCCCCATGAATGGCGCTCTTTGGCGATGCCTTTATATTATGACAGCCATCTGCATAAACTCTTCCTGCATTACAAGCAGGATCGCGACCAGCAAGACGATTCCGGTAAAATCAAGGGTACACGCTTTATTTTTGACCTGACTCTCGGCCGCATGGGCGATATCCAGATTGACGGGCTGCACCGCCCGCTGGAAAATGGCGGACGGGTCGATCTGGTCGTCAGAACCCTCACCCCCCTGAGCGATGGCATGAAACAAACCATGCGGCAAAATTACGCAGCGGCGTTAAAGCAGACATCCCTGACCGGCGAGATATCATTCCAGTCCGGCGCGGGGAAATTTGTGAAGCCTGCCATCACGCCCCGTGAAAATACCGCGATGATTTTGACCTGACCCCGGCACCGGAAGCCTGAAACATTATAAAAAAAATTGACAGATCGCCCGCCCTGCTGTACTTTTCATAATTCTTAGCAGGGTGTATAAAATGACAACGTCCGGTAAACATAAAAACACGCCCGCATTGTCCCGGCCTTTAACAGCGCCGGAACAATATAATGTGGCAATAAAAGACAAAGAACGCAGAGTCCTGCAGAACCGGAAGGTTACGCGTTGGCGCGAACAGGACGCCATCGATTATCTTACGAACAACCCTGATAAATGCCGGGAAGAGTTCATATCAGTGCTCATCAACGCCGAGCGCGGCGATTTGGTCATCTCCCTGCACAAGCAAAAGCTGGTGTGCTTTCCGGACGACACAAAAAACCTTCTTATGCGAAGCGGTTACTTTGGTCAGGACGACTTGCTTGATTATATGAGCCAGTGCGGAATCGACATCGCCGACCCTGAAAAAATGAGTCTAGCCGGCGCCATTGCCGGCGGCCGCTTCGGAACCGCAAAATTAATTGCCGCCGCCCGAAAAAATAAAGATTACAGCCCGGAACAAGAAGCCATTGCACGATATTACAACCCGGAAATCGCATGTTATTTTCTACCTCATATCAAACTTGAACCTTATTTCCAGCATCTTCTGCTCGCCAAAGCAGGGTTCTTTGGCGATCTTGATCTCATCAAACAGATAGAGCGCGACATCATGCCAAACGATGACAGCTTTTCTAATCTGACAACGTGCTATTACATGGCCGCATCAAGAAATCATATCCCTGTGATGGCATATCTTGAGCATAAATATGGCATCGATCCGTCACTGGCTGCCATACGCGAGAAAGAGCACGGAAATCATAAGGGGGAGGTAGCTGAGAAGGCTCACATATACGGATTTAATGCCTATATATTCAATGATGCGCTGAAGGCGCTGGAGCATATGTATGCAAAAGGCTGGCGGGCAACGCCGGATGACCTGCGGAAAGCCCCTGAATTCGCAGGGAACGTGCCTGCTCTCTCTTTTATTTATGATATCGCCGGGTTGAATATTAATGACAATCTGGAAGACAATATCCGCAAACTGTTTGATCTCTCTAAATTTGACCTTCTGGATTTTTACTGCGAACGCGGCATTGATTGGGAACAGCACCTGAGCGCGGAACAGAAGGAAGACTACGAGAATACAAAAGAGCGGATCGCGATCTGGCATAAAAAGTTCCATATGAACCCGCCGCCGGTTTCCCGAATGAGCGCGATCGGTTTTAAACAAAAAACCTATGACACCGTTCAACAGTTTCTCCGCGCGGAGAACAACAGGCATATAAGGCAAGAGATCAACGTAGAGACTCTCTTTGATAACAGGATCCCTGATCTGGAAGCTGCTTATAAATTAACCTGCCTGTTCGGCACGCCGCAGCGCGTTTTGTCTTATCTCCGCAAATGGGGTGATATCGGAAAAGATCACCCCTTGAAAGAACTGGCAGACGATATCTCGATACCGGATGTGACACACCATAACGCCAAGGCGTGGGGCGATGCCGTTTTAAAATATGGTCCTGTTATGGCAAAACTAACGCTTTTTATGGATCGCCTGCCGTCCCCGGAAGCAAGCCTGAACAAAACACGGAAAAAACTGGCGGAAATCCTGTATGAAAACGGCGAGCAAGATCCCGAACTGGCGAAACTATGTGTTGAGATTGGGCTGGAAGAAACAGATTTCAATGCCGCGCTGGCCTTATGGCAGGAACATGTCAAAAATGGCATGGCAGAAAAAAACATTCCCGATCTGGATATTGACGGTGCCTCTTTTGCCATGTCCGGCACCCGTTTTTTTAGACTGGCACATGATGACAAGCGCGGCGCTATCCTTGGGCAGTATGTGGATTGCTGTCAATATGCCGGTCACGAAAATGGCGGCTCGTCCACACGGCATGGTGTTTTGTCGCCCGATGGCGGGTTTTATGTCCTGACATCCCACAAAGGCGACATTATCGGCCAAAGCTGGGCATGGCTGGACGGGAAAGGCGCGCTGGTTTTTGACTCTCTGGAAACGCTTGGCGAGCGTGTTTCCCCCGAAAACTGGAAAAATATCTTAACACAAGCCGCAAAACAAATTGAACAGCACCATCCGCAGATCACACATATTATGGTCGGAACCGACGGCAACACCCCTCCAAAAGGGCTGGATTTATGCTATGAAACGGCTTTTCCTGTCAAGCAGTCCAAAAACAACACAGCTTATTCGGATGCCAAAGAGCAATATCTGCTTTGGCACAGATATCCCGATAAACTGCAAATTCTTAAAGCGCAGGAACAAGATATTCCCGCTATACTGGAAATTGAAAACACCTCTTTTTCCCTGACAGATTATGCCGCCGAGCAATTCCGTATGGATGAAGAGGACATAAAAGCCTATATCAAGCCCCCTGGCCCACCGGAAAGAGACGAAAACGCAGAAGATATAACCGCGACAAAACCGGAACCTCATGCGCTTTTGATCGCCCGAAAGGGGGAGAACATCATCGGCTATGCCGCCATCGACATGACCCCGGAAGACATCCCCGGGGGCGGGGACAATCATGTCAGCATTGATTCCTTCGCCATCCGGCATGCGCAGGAAACATCGTCTTTAGGGCTTTACACCCACGCGCGCGCCTTGCTGGAAGCGGTCGAACAGGTCGCCATCAGAAACAAGAAAATCGCACCGCTTTTATGTTTTGAAACGGCGCACGCAAACCATTCTGTTTTAAAGGCTCTGCCCCTGCTCGGCTTTACACAGCACGCCTCACTGCCTGATTATTACGGGGAAGAAAAGCACGGGCTGTTTTTTGTCAAAGATCTGTCCGCAGGCTCTTTGCTTGATGGCTACCAAAAGCGCCGCGCCGCCCTGCGCGCTTCTTTTGCAGCCGAAAACTGCTCACCCTCAGCCTCAAACGATAGGCACGCAAACGCCGTGCGATCAATCGAACCACAAAAAGAAGAGCGGGCGTTCATGCCCGCCGCGTGTCCCTGACAACAGCGATGTCAGGACTCTTCATCCTGCCGGCGGCGAAAACCATCCAGCGCTATCTCGTCAAACGCCATATCCTCTTTACGCTTATCTTCTTTTGCAGCTGCCTTGTCGCGGTTACGACTGACAATCTCGACTTTTTTCAATTCGGCGAACGCCCCGCGCATATCTTCCTGCGCGATGGCAATGCGAAGCTCCAAAGCCTTGATCCCATCCTGTAGCTTTTCGATTTTCCGCCCCGCGGCGGCCACATATTGCCCCAGAAAAGACAAGGTTTGCGGATCGCCCGACTCTCTGGCCAGGGCGCGTTCACGAGCAATCTCCTCGGCGGTTTTTTCCTTTTCGGCTTCCAGTGCTTGCGTTTCTTCGTAAAGCTTCGCCAAAACGCGCTTTTTCTCATCAACAATATGTTTGCGATAGCGAATCAGCGGATCAAGATCAGCCATAATTCTGTCCCTCGCCGCTTTGCTGTTCCGCGCCATCTGTCGTGTCAATCATACCGACAATATCAGCCAGACGCGCAAATCCGTCAGCAATCGGGGTGTTGTCATCTTTGTTCTGGGTCAGGAATTTCTCGATCTGCGGATAAATGCGAATTGCCTCATCGACCAGCGGATCGCTCCCCTTGCGGTAAGCGCCGAGACGGATCAACTCGGCCATATCTTCATAGGTGGTGATAATCTGTTTCGCGCGCTTAAGGATCTCATTACGCTCTTTGCTGATAGCGTCGGGCATCGACCGCGATACGGATTTTAGGACATTAATCGCCGGATAACGGCCGCGATCGGCAATATCGCGTTCCATGACAATATGGCCGTCAACAATCCCGCGTACCGCGTCCGAAACAGGTTCATTAACGTCGTCGCCTTCGACCAGCACCGCAAACAGGCCGGTGATAGAGCCTTCGCCCGGCGCGCCCGGCCCGGCACGTTCCAAAAGCCGCGCCAATTCACCGAACGTCGTGGGCGGATAACCTTTGGATGTCGGCGGTTCGCCTGCGGAAAGACCGATCTCGCGCTGTGCCATCGCAAAACGGGTCAGCGAATCAATCAGGCACAGAACCTGCTTTCCCTGTGCGCGGAAATATTCCGCCACTGCCATTGTCGTATAAGCGGCCTGCCGCCGCATCAAAGCCGGCTCATCCCCGGTGGCCACCACCACGACCGCCTGTTTCAGGCCGTCTTCGCCCAGATCATCTTCCAGAAACTCCTGTACCTCGCGCCCGCGTTCCCCAACCAGCCCGATCACCGTGACATCGGCTTCGGTATAGCGCGCCATCATGGACAGCAAAATGGATTTCCCGACCCCCGAACCGGAGAAAATCCCCATACGCTGGCCACGGCAAGTTGCCAGAAAACTATTGACCGCCCGCACCCCCAGATCAAGCTGTCGCCCGATTCGCTGGCGTGAATGCGGCGGCGGCGGCGGGTTGCGAAGCAAAACCGGATGACCGCCCTGCGGCAACGCGCCCTTGCCGTCAATCGGTTCGCCCAGCGCGTTGAGAACCCGCCCCAGCCAACGATCATCCGGCGTAATGGCCGGGCGCGTTTTTTGTATCACAGCCGGGCAGCCCAGACTGACCCCTTCCAGCACACCAAAAGGCATCAGCAACGCATGACCGTCACGAAAGCCGACAACTTCGCACGGTACCGGCGCGGCGTGATCCGGCTTTAACGTCACCCGCGCCCCGATCGACAAGCCCGTACCGAAACCGGCAATTTCCACCAGCAACCCCAGAACTTTGGTCACACGGCCGAACACTTCATGGTCGGCATGTTTGTCGATATAGGCTTCGAGTTGTGCGGCAAGACGTTCCATGGAAATAATTATAGCATGTCACCCCGCAAGAAAAACGAAGGATTCGCTTTAAAATAAATAATTTGTCGAAGATGTTAATATTTGTTAAAATGTATTAACAAACGTTAACAGGGACTCTTGAATAATTCTTCAACGACCTTAAACTTCATTCCATGAGGATTCTTTAACAATGCGGGTATTATTAGTAGAAGACGATTCATCCACAGCAAAAAGCATCGAGTTGATGCTGAAATCCGAAGGATATATCGTAGATGCTACAGATCTGGGCGAGGATGGCCTTGAGATTGGTAAAATCTATGATTACGACATTATCATTCTCGACCTGATGCTGCCTGATATGGACGGCTATGAGGTTCTCAAGCGTCTGCGCGCTGCCAAGGTCGAAACACCGATTCTGATTCTTTCCGGCCTGTCCGAACTGGACAACAAGATCAAAGGGCTGGGATTCGGCGCAGATGATTACCTGACCAAGCCATTTGACAAGCGCGAGCTGATCGCCCGTATTCAGGCCATCGTCCGCCGCTCACAAGGGCACGCCCAAAGCGAGATCATCACCGGCAAGGTCAAGGTAAATCTGGATACGCGCACCGTCGAGGTTTCCGGCCAGCCACTGCACCTGACCGGTAAGGAATACGGAATTTTAGAGCTTTTATCGCTGCGGAAAGGCACGACCCTGACCAAGGAAATGTTCCTGAACCACCTGTATGGCGGAATGGACGAGCCGGAAGTCAAAATTATCGATGTCTTTATCTGTAAGCTGCGGAAAAAGATCCAGAATGCTGCTGACGGCGATAATTATATCGAAACTGTCTGGGGGCGCGGTTATGTGTTGCGCGATCCGGCCGCAGATAAAAAGAAAGCCGCCGCGAACGGCTAACAGGAACGATTTTTTCGTTCCCCGACATTTGAAAATGCCCGCCTGTTAAAAAGGCGGGTGTTTTTTTGCCCCGGTTTTGCTAAAAGAAAAGACATGATGAATGTCGCCAATATATTATCGCTGACCCGGCTGGCTTTGCTGCCTTTTATCATCCTGCTTTTCTTCGTATCGGCAAAATGGGACTGGGCTGCCTGGGCCTGTCTTGTGCTGTTCCTGATCGGCGCGATCACGGACTTTCTTGACGGGTGGGTTGCCCGTACTTTTAATCAGGTCACCGCCTTCGGAACATTTATTGACCCGGTTTCGGACAAGATTTTTGTGGTGACGATTTTATTGATGCTGGTGGCGACAAGCCGGATCGAAGGCGTTTTTGTCTTATGTGTCATTCTTATCCTGATGCGGGAATTTCTGGTATCGGGCATTCGCGAATATCTCGGCCCCAGAGGCATTAAAGTCCCGGTGACCAATCTGGCTAAGTGGAAAACTGCCGCGCAAATGGCCGCCACGGCATTGCTGATTCTGGCACCGGTGGCGCTCTGGGCGAAAATTGGTGGTCTGGTGCTGCTGGTTGCGGCAACGATCCTGACTGTCCTGACCGGCTGGCATTACCTGAAAACCAGCCTTCCCCACATTATGAAGTGAGGCACCATGAAAAATCCTTATGATTGCCTGCGGCCTTTATTCTTCCGGCTGGATGCCGAGCGGGCGCATCACCTGACGGTCTGCGCGCTGAAAACCGGCATGGTTCCGATGCCGAAAACCGTATCCCATCCGGCGCTGGAAGTCTCCTTATGGGATCGTAAATTTCCCAATCCGGTCGGTCTGGCTGCCGGATTCGATAAAAATGCCGCCGTCATCGCCCCGATGATGAAAATGGGGTTTGGCTTTGTCGAGGTCGGCACCGTCACCCCCAAGCCCCAGCATGGCAACCCCAGACCCCGCATTTTTCGGGATGTCGATAATGAAGCCGTCATTAACCGTATGGGGTTTCCCAATGACGGGCTGAACCGTTTTAAGGAGAATCTCCAGCGCTTTTTGGATAAAAAGCCGCGCCCGGCCGGTATTTTGGGCATTAATATCGGCATGAACAAAACCCAGACCGAACCGGCGAAAGATTACCGGCTTTTGGTACAGCAACTGGCACCTCTGGCCGATTATATCACGGTGAATATTTCATCCCCCAATACGCCGGGGCTGCGCGACCTGCAAAAACGGGCGCCATTGATGGATCTTCTGGCGCAAATTCACGATGAACGCACAAAAGCCTGTAAAATCGCGCCGCCACCCCTGCTGGTCAAATTCGCGCCAGACCTTGATGAAGCACAACAAGGCGAACTGGTTGGCGCGCTGCTCGATTCAAAAGCCGCAGACGGCATTATCCTGACCAATACGACACTCGACCGCCCGGATTATCTGGATCCTGACTTTGCCGCAGAAAAAGGCGGGCTGAGCGGTGCGCCGCTGCGTGACAAATCAACCGCTGTCATCCGCAGCTTTTACCGCCTGACAAAAGGCAAAATCCCGATCATCGGGCTGGGCGGCATCTCATCAGGCGCGGACGCCTATGACAAAATAAAAGCGGGGGCAACTCTGGTACAGCTTTACTCTGCGCTGGTCTTCAAAGGCCCGTCTGTGATAGAACAAATCAATACTGAACTTGTCGATTTGTTACAAAAGGACGGCCTTGCCCATATCAGCAATGCCGTCGGTATGGACGTTAAAAAAGAAAAATGAAAAAACGGCATCAGGACACAATAAAAACAACAGCCTCCGGGCAAAAAGAAAACGGCTTTCATCCCGCCCGCACCATCGGCAACGCGCCGCAAAAAATTGTGCGCCGGATCAAGGCCATCTTACTGACCACGGGGGCAACACTGCTTGCCTTTATCCTGCTGGCGGCGTTCGGCCAGCATCCGACCCTTGATTTTGCCTTATTGATCGCGGCGATGGCCGTCCTTTGCGGGCTGGTTTCTTACGATATCAGCAGCCGCCGCGCATGGGAACGGGACGCATCATCGCGGATTGATGCGCTGACCCGCAACCATGACAGTCTGGTACGGGAGGCGGCGCGCAATCGCGGTGACATTACAGCGCTGAAAGAGGGGCTGGGGGATGTCGCCGATTTCACCCGCGATCAGCTTTCCGAAAACGCGCCACAGGATTCCACCGGCGCAGGGCTGATCGGCGCGCTCGCCGGAAGGCTCGGTGCTTTGGGCGAGAAAGCGCCCGCCCTCAAACGCCCGCCGCTGTCCGACCCGGATATTCTGGAGTTACAGATCGCGCCACCGCCGCAACGCATGCCGCCACCGGCCAATGATCGGGATCCCGGCGCATCATCCGACCCCGGAAAATATACCGACACAGTCGTTGCCGAACTGTTGCACCACGCCATTGCCAATGACAGGATCGACCTGTTCATGCAGCCTGTCGTTGCCCTGCCCCAGCGCAAACCCCGTATGTACGAGGTCTTCGGGCGTCTGCGCGCCAAGGCGGGGACGTACCTGCCTGCGGCGCGTTATCTGGACGTTGCGCGCATGGAAAATGTCCTGTCCGGCGTGGATAATATCACGCTGGTGCGGTCGCTTGAAATCCTTCAAAAGCGAGGCTTTTCCGCGTTAAACACGCCTTTGGTCATCAATGTTTCTGCGGCCTCTCTCATGGATCGGAAATTTATGGGCGATCTGGTCGCTTTTTTGTCAAAGAACCGTTCCATGGCCAAAAATCTTGTTTTTGAATTGCCGCAGGAAGAAATTGAAGGGCTGGATCAGCAGGAATCTGCCGTCATGGACGGGCTGTCGCGTCTGGGGTGTGCCTTTTCAATGGATCGCGTCCGCAACCGCCAGATCGATATTGCCATGATGCGGCGTCATCATGTGCGCTATATCAAAATGGATGCGGCATGGCTGTTGCAGGAAAGCCGCTCGGAAGACGGTTTTTCGCGGATCGCCAACATAAAAAAGCATCTGGACGCCGCCGGCATAGACTTGATCCTTGAACGGATTGAAAGCGAAGACGCCCTGCGCGAACTTCTGGACTTCAATATCGATCTGGGACAGGGCTATTTGTTCGGCAAGCCCGATCATGCTGTTGCCTACACCAAAAAAGACAAGGTTGCCTGATGAATAATGCTTCCCTGAGCGATCACTATACAGCATTGCCGTTGCTTTCCGGCATCGAGGAAATCGCCGATAATTACGATGCGTTTATTTTGGATATATGGGGAGTCCTGCATAACGGGCATGCGGTTTTCAACGGTGTTATTGACTGCCTGACCACGATGAAAGATCAGGGAAAAGCGGTTTTGCTGCTCTCCAACACGCCCGGCCGCCGCCATGAAATTGCCAGTGCGCTCGATCATTTGAAGATACATCGCGATCTTTATAATTTTATCGTCACGGCTGGCGATTCCGCACATGACGATCTGAAAAACCGGCAAGGACAGCGTTGCTGGTTCGCCGGTGGTGATCCTGACGGCAAAACCTTGACCCAGGGGCTGGATATTCCCCTCAGTAACGGCCATGAAGATGCCGATTTTATCCTTAACCTCGCTTATGATATGGATGCGGCGGAAAAAGCGCATTTTCACGCCCTGCTGGCCGATGCCGCGCGGAACGGGCTGGATATGATCTGCCCTAATCCCGATATCATCGTGATGGTTGGCGATACGGTCAAAGAATGTCCGGGGGCGTATGCGCTTTATTACGAACAGCAAGGCGGGGCGGTAACCTATCACGGCAAGCCGCACGAGCCGGTTTACGAGATGGCGTGGCGCTATCTGGGCGCGCCTGATAAAAAACGCATTCTGGCGGTCGGCGATTCGCTTCATACCGATATTCAGGGCGCCAACCGTTTCGGCATAGATTCAGTCTTCAACCTGTCGGGAATCCACCGTCAGGAATGTGTCGGGTCGGACGGTCGCGCCATTGACAACGCAAAACTGGCAACCCTGATCACGGGACAAGAACACAGCCCCGCCTTTGTCCTTGACGGGCTGAAATGGTAATATCCCCCTTTGACTTAACGAGATATACAAGGATCGGAATCATGATGAAGCTGATTATTTTCGCTATTGCTGTTGCTTTCTTTGGCATGCCGCAAGCCGCCGCGAGTGACGTCACCCGCAGCTATGCCATCACCATGCATGGCGACCCGAAATATGACGCGGATTTCACCCATTTTGACTATGTCAATCCGGACGCCCCCAAAGGCGGCACGCTTCGCATGGTGGGCTATGAAACATTTGATACGCTGAACCCCTATATCACGCGGGGCGTTGCCGCGCTGGGGCTGGGGATGATGTATGAAAGCCTGCTGGAGAAAAGCCAGGACGAGCCTTTCACCATGTATGGCGCGATCGCGGAACAGATTGAATATCCCGATGACCGGAGCTGGGTTATCTTCCACATGCGCCCCGAAGCGCAGTGGCATGACGGCGTGGCTTTGACCGCGCATGATGTTGTATGGACATTTGAAACGCTGACGACCCGCGGGCGGCCTTTTTACCGTTCCTATTACGGGCATGTCGAACATGTCGAAGCGCTGGACGATCACCGCGTCAAATTCACCTTCGATATGGCGGATAACCGCGAGTTGCCGATGATTATCGGGGAAATGCCGATTTTGCCGAAACATTACTGGGAGTCCGAAGATAATAATTTCGACCGCACGACATTGAATATTCCGGTCGGCAGCGGCCCTTATACAATCGGTAACGTTAATCCGGGACGCTCGATCACCTATCAGCGCGTGCAGGACTGGTGGGCGGCGGATCTGCCGGTCAATAAAGGCCGCTATAACTTTGACAATATTACATTTGTCTATTTCAGGGATCAAAATGTCGCGCTCGAAGGGCTGTTTGCCGGGCAATATGACTTCCGGCAGGAATATACCGCCAAATTATGGGCGATGGATTATGACGCGCCGCCGGTGCGGGACGGGCGTATCATCAAAAAACAGATTGATAATGCCCTGCCGCAAGGCATGCAGGCTTTTGCCTTTAATATGCGCCGCCCGCAATTTGCCGATCTGAATGTCCGCAAAGCCATTGCCTACGCGTTCGATTATGAATGGTCGAACAAGCAATTCGCCTATAGCGCCTATGAGCGCACCCAAAGCTATTTTGAAAATTCGGAAATGAAGGCGACCGGCCTTCCCGAAGGGCGCGAGCTTGAGATACTGGAACAATTCCGCGACAGCCTGCCGGAACGGGTTTTCACCACCATTTATAAGGCGCCGAAAAGCGACGGGTCGGGGAATAACCGTGCCAATTTACGCCGCGCGGCACAGTTGCTGGACGAAGCCGGTTATAAAACCGGCGATGACGGACTGCGGCGTCACCCCGAAACAGGTGACGCGCTGCGCTTTACCTTGCTGGTGGCGAATACGAACGCGGCTTTTGAGCGCTGGTTCCAGCCATGGGGACAGGCGCTGCGGCGGATCGGCATTGACGCCAATATCCGCATTGTCGATGCGTCACAATATATTAACCGCGTCATGGAATATGATTATGACATGATCGTCGCCAGTTGGGGGCAATCAACCTCCCCCGGCAATGAACAACGCGAATATTGGGGCAGCGCCGCCGCCGATGTGCCGGGCGGGCGCAATTATATCGGGGTACAGGATCCGGTTGTCGATGAATTAATCTCCATGATCATCAATGCCCCGACACGCGAAGAGCTGGTCATTCGCACACAGGCGCTCGACCGTGTGTTGCTGCATGGCTGGTATGTCGTGCCAAACTGGCATATCCCGGCATGGCGAATCGCCTATTGGGACAAATTCGGCCAGCCCGGTAAACAGGCGCCCTACTCCCTTGGCGTTGTTGATACATGGTGGACAAAGTAAAAGCTCTCTCTCCTTGCCTCCTCAACTGTCATGCCCGCTTTATACAGGCATCCGGGAAAGTGGCAGCAATGGGTGGTGAACCCACAGGGATGACCGTCAAGAACGATGGGCGACCAGAATAAAAAGCGATGCAACCATTGAGCGTATCATCGGCAGGCTTTTAGGATACTCCGATGAAGATATAGAGGATTTTATAAAACACTTTTGATAGGGCTGTACTCCTTCCTTTTACTCATGCTAAAAAACAGTTCATGAAAACAGCCATTATCATCCCCGCCCGTTACGGATCGACCCGGTTCCCCGGCAAGCCTTTGGCAATGATTGCCGGGCGGAGCATGTTGTCCCGTGTTGTGGATATAGGCCGGCAGGCCGCCGCGCAACATACGGGAACCACATTGATGGTCGCCACCGAAGATAAACGCATTGCCGATCATTGCGCCGGGATCGGTGTGGATTGCGTTATGACATCGGATGATTGCGCAACAGGATCAGACCGGGTTCTGGAAGCAGTCCAAAGCACAGGACAAGACTATGATTTTGTAATCGGGCTGCAGGGTGACGCGCCCTTTACCCCGCCCGACGCCATTGCGCACATGATCCGCGCTTTCGCACAAGATCAGGATGCCGATGTTATAACGCCGGTCATCCGCCTGCGCTGGAGCGAGCTGGACGCGCTGCGCACAGCCAAAAAAATCACGCCTTTCAGCGGCACCACAGCCATTATCGATGAAAAAGGATATGCGCTGTGGTTTTCAAAAAACATCATTCCCGCTATCCGCAAGGAAGACGCCATGCGCGCGGATGATGACCTGTCGCCTGTCTTGCAGCATATCGGCCTGTATGGATATCGTTATGACAGCCTTGTGCGCTATGTGTCCCTCCCGCAAAGCCGCTATGAAAAGCTTGAAGGGCTGGAGCAACTGCGCATGCTGGAAAACGGGATGCGGATCAAAACCGTCTTGTTGCAGGTCGAAGCCGGACTGGCGCAAGCCGGTATTGACTCCCCCGAAGACGTCGCCCGCGCAGAAAAAATACTGGGGGCGCATCTGTGACGACGCTCATCATCGCCCGGCACGGCAATACGTTTGAACCGGGCGAAACACCCCGGCGCGTCGGGCTGCGCACCGATATCCCCTTGACGGAAAAAGGCCGCGCACAGGCACGCGCCATCGGGGATTATCTCAAACAAAGACAACTCGTGCCTGATGTCGCTTATTCATCGACCCTGCAACGCGCCCGTGAAACTGCGGACATCGCCGTGCGTGCCGCCGGGTACAAACAGCCCGTTTTTGCCATCGATATATTGAACGAGATTGATTACGGCCCCGATGAAAATAAAACCGAAGAAGAAGTCATTGCCCGTCTGGGCGAACAGGCGCTTAAGGACTGGGATGACAAAACCATCGTGCCGGACGGGTGGAACGCCGATCCGCTGGAAATCATCCTGAACTGGCAGGGCTTTGGCGCGCAAATCCGCGCCCATGACGATAATGAAGTCGTTCTGGCCGTAACCTCAAACGGCATTGCCCGTTTTGCGCCTTACCTGACCGGCGACTTTGATGCTTTTGCGGCGATGCATGACATTAAAATCGCCACCGGCGCGCTGTGCATCTTAGAGTTTCGCGGCGATCAATGGCATGTCGTGGAATGGGGCATAAAACCGGATGTATAATCATCCCGACAGCCTCCTTTATCCCCACCATCCTTACGTGATAAAAAGCAATTCATGACCTGCGGCACTCTAAAACAAGCCTTATTGATAATCCTCATAATACTGGTGCTCATTCTGGCGATCAGTCTCATCCCGTTTACGTCTGCTGTATCCGGAAACATGATCTTTATTCAAGCCATAGGCTTTATCGCTTTCGGATTTGGTATCTGGGCATTTTTACAAAAAGACGACAAACGGTTAAAAATCATACAAGCAATCCAGAGTCTCATTCTGGCCACACATTTTTTTCTGCTTGGCTCACAGGGCGCGGTTGTTGCCTGCGTTATTACAGCCATTCGCAACATCACGGCTCTCACCAGCGTAGCAAAAACACTCGCGCCCTTGTTCATTCTCGCTTGTATCGGGCTGGGTCTGTACAGATACAATGTCTGGACAGATATTTTACCCACCCTTGCCGTACTGGTCAGCACCATCGGCATTTTTTATCTGGAAAAAGTGCCGATGCGCCTTTGCCTTTTATTCGCCACCAGCATGTGGATCATTCATAATGCCGCCGTTGGCAGTATCGGACCATTTTTCATGGAGCTATTCATGTTTACGGCCAATATTAATACCATACGCCGGATGCGCCGTGATTCCTGACCTATAATAACAACACGATTGTTTGTCCATGACTGACAAAACCTATACTCAGAATCAGGTGTTCTCTTTAAGTTCAAAAGAAAATATTTCAGCCATAGACCCGCTCTTGTGTTTCGCCTAGACTAGCAAAATTATGGCGCATTATATTCTCAAACGTTTGTTATTGATGATCCCCACCTTGCTGGGGATCATGCTGGTGAGCTTTGTGATTATCCAGTTTGTGCCCGGCGGGCCGGTCGAACGCATGATCGCAGAATTACAGGGTCATGGCGGCGATGCCACCGCACGCATAGCAGGCGGTGGCGGCGGTGATTTTGCCGCAGGCGGCGGCGCACGCGCCACCGGCGAAGCCAGCCAGTATCGCGGGGCGCAGGGGCTGGATCCCGAATTTATCGCCGAACTTGAGCGCATGTACGGATTCGACCGCCCCGCCCATGAACGATTCGGTATGATGGTCTGGAATTATGCGCGGTTTGATCTGGGCGAAAGCTATTACCGGGATATCAGCGTTATCGACCTTGTGCTGGAAAAAATGCCGGTTTCGATCTCTTTGGGGCTGTGGTCAACGCTGATTATTTACCTGATATCGATCCCTTTGGGCATTAAAAAAGCCGTCCGCGATGGGCAGGCTTTTGACGTATGGTCAAGCGCCGTGGTTTTTGTCGGCTATGCGATTCCCTCATTCATGTTCGCGATTTTGCTGATTATCCTGTTCGCGGGCGGGCGCTATTTCGATATTTTCCCCTTACGCGGGATTGTGTCCGATGACTGGCGTGACCTGACGATGTTTCAGTTGATCCTTGATTATTTTTGGCACATGACCCTGCCGATTCTGGCGATGGTCATCAGCGGCTTTGCCGGCCTGACGATGCTGACGAAAAATTCGTTTCTGGACGAGATTAACAAACAATATGTCATGACCGCCCGCGCCAAGGGGTTGGCCGAAAAGCGCGTTTTATACGGCCATGTCTTTCGCAACGCCATGTTGATCGTGATTGCCGGATTCCCCAGCGCCTTTTTGGCCATCTTCTTTACCGGGTCTTTGCTGATCGAGGTTATTTTCAGCCTCGACGGGCTGGGGTTGCTGGGCTATGAATCGATCATTAACCGCGACTATCCGGTTGTTCTGGGGACGCTTTATGTGTTTGCCCTGATTGGCCTGGTCATGACGCTGATCCGCGATCTTGTTTATGTCTGGGTTGACCCGCGGATTGATTTCGAAGCGCGGCGTCTATAACAAATCACTTAAAAATATTTTGCATAACAAAATAAAATTCTGTATGATCACTCCATGGCTGATACAGCATACGCAGATGGATTAGGATCAGAACTCATTCATTTCGTAAATTCTGCGCAAGAAAATTTTTAGTGGATATTCGGGAAAAGCGCGAAGAGCATAGCCGTCGCTATGGTCAAGCGCTTTGAGCAAATAGACACAAAAATTTACCGCGCCCTTACGGGTTGCCAGTGATAAATGCATCTACGGCGTCAAGCAAGCTTACCGTAGGCGCCGCTACGCTCTCGCTTACTTTTCTGGTATCTGCATTTATCATTGGCAACA
>SKGD01000011.1 GCA_007117665.1 Alphaproteobacteria bacterium | reverse complement strand
CATCCAGAATATCAATCTGTTCGATCGGGCAGGCATGAGGCAACAACATGTCCCACACCCCCGCAGCAGCGAGTAATTTTTGCGATCCGTAGGAAATCGCCGTTGTCCGGCCATCAAATGATTCTGTCAAGGTCAGCGCGGGTGGCGCGCGGTCGATACAAATCGCATTGATGTGGCGCTGTCCCAAAAGCGCCGCCAGCGTCAGACCAGCCAGTCCGCCGCCAATAATGGCAATATCGGTTTCGTCACAATCATTATTTTTCAAAAGCGGCTCCATCTTCAGCCATATCGTTGTCAATAAGGCATTATCAGCAAAATACCGCTTATTTCAACCATCCTGACGGTAAATCGACCTCAAGCCCCAGCCGGAATTCATGGCTGCGATATTTCAGATCGTAACTGCCGATATCAAGATCGGTCGTCCCGACAAAACGATAGCCGGTGCTCAACGCCATATCGGGGTTAAAGCGGTAACGCAGGCCGCCACCCAGCGCATAAGCCAGCCCCCATGAGTCTTCCTTGGCGTTTGGCAATGGTCCGGTATTGCCGCTGATACGCGCCCTTTGTGATGCCAGACCCAGACCGCCTGTCAGATAGGGTTGGAAATTGCGCCATTCATAATCAAAATCATAATAGAGATTCATCATATAAAGCCACGTGCCTAGTTCACCGCCGGCGCGGAGGCCGCCTTCGGGGGACAGGTTCAGGCGGCTGATATTCGCCTTACGATAAGAAATTTCACCCTCAAGCCGCCATTGCGGGGTCAGGCGTAACCCCATCGCACCGGCAAAAGACAAGGTGTTTTTGAATGTTATATCACCGCTGCGGCGCTGGGTTGATTCGCTGAAATCACGATCACTCATCGTGTTCAGCCCCATATAACCGGCAAAATACAAACGGCTGCTTTGTGCCTGCGCGGAGACTGACCAGACCGCTATCAGGCAAAAAGCCGTCACAATCACAAAAAACGGACTAAAAAAACGCATCATCGTGCCAGAAAAAGCTTTCAGAAAAGAATGCCAAAAGAATCAGGCGAATGCCCAACCTTGATTCTAGTGCAAAGCCCGAATCCTGTCCAGCACGTTATCAATGCCCTGCGCACAAGGCATAGAGCGAGGATCGAGGATGATCAGGCGATTGGCACGTCTACCTTGACCGGCAGGTCAGCGGCAATCGGCTCATCATCGAGCATTTCGATCATGCCGGTCGGCTGGATGGCAAAATTGGCAATAAACAGGGCATTGGAATAAAACACAACCCCGTCACACAGGAAAAAGCCTTGCTCGTTCTTGCCTTCATAGCTCGCTTCGCGGATTGTTCCTTCAATCACCGAACGTGTCTGCGGATCCATATTGGGCGGCAGATCCGGGTTATTGATATCTTCGGCGATCAGGAACGGCCCTTCTTCGCCGCGCACGAAAAAGCAGAAAAACCGCAGATATTCCAGAACATTCTCTTCGGTGATTTTGACCGGCGCAATCTGGTTGACCTCATGGATCGGCGGCGACGTACCGTTCAGCCGATACAGATTGCCGTCAACCGTCAGGTAATAAATATTCAGGTTAGCAGGCGCCCAGCCCGGATCCCGGACGCGCACCAGCACAACGCGATCATAAAAAGGCAACTGGCGCCAAGCAACCTCGGTCGATTGCGGATTGGTTTTATATTTTCCGTCAACCGGATTGACCTGTTCCAAAAAACCGGCAAGTTCCTCACCCGTGACTGCATTCCAGTTATTATCGTCGTACATGTGCGATCCTTTGGCTTTTAGTGTGTCTTTTCCTGCAGGGACGGCAAACAGCCATTTTTACGCGATGATGTGGCCGATATGCGTCCGCAACAACCCCTAACATTTTGAAAGTTATGACTTCCGGGGCAGAAGGTCAAAGGAAATTTTGCACTGCCGGTCACAAAACACATAAAAAAAACATCTGCCACCTGATCCTGCACAAGGCCGGAAAAGACCGGATGGCGACAAAAAATCAAAAATGTGGAAAAGATTGACAGACTTCTCCGAAGCCGTTATAAGCGCTGTTTCTGATAGAAATTTTGAATGTGAAAGACGGAGTGCCATATCATGAAACGCACATTTCAACCAAGCCGCCTCGTACGCAAGCGCCGCCACGGTTTTCGTGCGCGTATGGCCACAAAAGTCGGCCGCGCCATTCTTGCGCGTCGCCGTGCCAAAGGACGCAAGCGCCTGAGCGCGTAAATCCCGCAAGGGGCGCCGGGTTGTCCCGGTTGTCACAGATATGCGATGACTCAACATCATAAGACAAAGAAGCCGGATCGCCTGAAAAAGCGATCCGATTTTTTAAGGGCGCAGGCAAGCGGCATAAAATGGATTACCAAGGGCTTTGTTTTACAGGCCGCGACCAATGAAACGCCTGCCCTGCGCGCCGGATTCACGGTAACAAAGCGCACCTGCCGTTCTGCTGTGACGCGGAACCGGATCAAAAGGCGGTTGCGGGCGCTGGCGCGGGATATTCTGCCGGTTGCCGCCCGGCCGGGTTATGATTATGTTCTGATTGGCCGTGCCGGCATGGAAGAACGGTCTTTTGACGCGCTGTGCCGGGATCTGGTCTGGGCGCTGGAGAAAACAGGTCTGAATGACCGGACATCATGATGGAACCGATGACAAAGACAGCCATCCACATTAAAATCCTGCAGGCGCCGATCCGTGCCTATCGTTTTATTTTTTCGCCTTTTGTCGGCCACCAATGCCGTTTTCACCCGACCTGCTCGGCTTATATGCTGGAAGCGCTGGAAAAACACGGCGCGTTAAAAGGGCTTTTCCTGGGTACCCGAAGATTGCTATGTTGCCATCCATGGGGGACCTGCCGCAAATGGGACGACCCGGTACCAAAGACATTTGCCTGGCGTGAAATGCCGGGCTATAAGAACGGCAAACACGAAACGAAAAACAGCAAACAGGCATAATTTATGAAATCACATCACGATGGCATGGAACCCGATGATTCCCGGAATCTGCTGATCTTCATCATCGCGGCGATCGTCGTATGGGTCACGTTCGACCATTTTTTGCTGAAACCGAAAATGCAGGAAATACGTGCCGCCCAGCAGGCGCAACAAGCCGCCCTGCGTGATGCTTCGGAAACCATTCCCGTTGTCCAAAGGCCGCGCGAAGAGGTTATTCATGACACGGCGCGCATTCGGTTGGAAAACGGCAAAATCACCGGATCGATCGCCTTGCAGGGTGGCCGGATCGACGATGTGATCCTGAATGATTATTTTAAAACATTACAACAGCGCGAAAATATCGCCTTGATGTCGCCTGCCGGCTCTTATTATCCGCGCTATGCCTCATTTGGCTGGACGGTGGCCACCGGCGATGTTGCCACGCCGGATTCACAAACGCTCTGGCGCGTACAGGGCGGCGCGGAAAATGCTGTCCTGCGGCCGGAACAGCCCGTCACGCTTTACTGGCAAAGCCCGCAGGGCTTGCGTTTTGAGCGCATCATCACGCTGGACGAGAATTTCCTGTTTTCCGTGACCCAGCGCGTTGTCAATGAAACAGACCGCAGCGTTACGCTGTTTCCTTACAGCCTGATCAACCAGCAGGGCCTGCCCGAAGATTTGTATGGGCGCTGGGTTATTCATGAAGGGCCGATTGGCTATATTGATAACGACCTGATTGAAATCAGCTATAAAAACATGCAAAGCCAGCGTCTGCGCGAGGTGCGCGCCGATGAAGGCTGGATTGCGCTGACCGAACGTTATTGGCTGACCGCCTTGTTCCCGGATAATCGGGAAAATAACACATTCCGCTTTGCCTATATCCAGTCCGGTCACCGTGACGTTGCGGGACGGTTTCAGGTTGATCTGATGGGACGGGGCGAAACGCTGCGCCCGGGCGAGGAAACCTCCAGCCTGTCTCATATTTATGTCGGCCCCAAAAAACTGGACGTTCTGGAAGCATACGAACGCCAGCTTAATTTGCGCCATGTCGATCTGACGATTGATTTCGGCATGTATTATTTCATGACCAAGCCGCTCTTCTACCTGTTGCAATGGCTGGGATCGCTGGTTGGAAATTTCGGGGTAGGGATCTTGTTATTGACGCTTTTGGTCAGGACGCTGGTTTTCCCGCTGGCGAACAAATCCTACCGGTCTTTTGCCGGGCTGCGGAAAGTCGCCCCCAAAATGCAGGAAATCCGTGAAAAGCACCTGAACGACAAGGCAAAAATGCAGCAAGAGCTGGTCAAGCTCTATGAGAAAGAAAAAGTAAACCCGATGGCCGGATGCTTGCCGATTTTGGTACAGATCCCGATCTTTTTCGCCTTGTTCAAAGTGTTGCAGATTTCGATCGAAATGCGCCATGCGCCGTTTTTCGGCTGGATTCAGGATTTATCCGCCCCCGACCCGACATCGATCTTTAATTTGTTCGGGCTGTTGCCATGGTCAACGCCGGGCTTCCTGACGATCGGGATCTGGCCGTGCTTGATGCTGGTTTTCATGATTCTGCAAAAGAAAATGAACCCGCCGCCACAGGATAAAATGCAAAAAGTCCTGTTCGATATATTGCCGTTTGTGTTCGTCTTCATCATGGCGCGCTTTGCGTCAGGTCTGGTGATTTACTGGACGTTCAGTGCGGCGCTGGGCGTGGTTCAGCAATATATCATCATGAAATCGATGGGCGTCGAGCCGGAATTGTTCAAAAGCAAGGCACAAAAAGAGGAAGAACGCAAAATGCGCGAAGCCGGTGTGCATCCGGCGCGGAAGATGATTGAGGACGAAGTCGAGGAAGCCTTATTTGGCGAGGGTGATGAGCAATCCGACAAGACTGCTTCCAAGCCTGCCACAAAAAAGGACGCGCCAAAAACCGGCGCTAAAAAAGCAGGCGGCAAGAAAGCTGCTGCTACTGCTGATAAAGCCAAGGAGACAGAAACCAAAAAACCGGTTTCCAGACCAAAGCCTAAAAAATCAAAGAAGAAAAAATAGGGGCTTTCCATGACGCAGGCGGATGACGCGGCACAGCAGATTGAAGAAGCGCGCAAGCTGTTTGCCGGGTCATGTGATTTTGTCATGGGGGTTGCCGCCCTGACGCAATTACCGCCTGCGGATAAGGCTGAAATTGCGTTTGCCGGGCGCTCTAATGTCGGGAAATCATCGCTTGTCAACGCCCTGACCGGGCGCAAGACCCTTGCCCGCACATCCCATACGCCCGGACGTACCCAACAGCTCAATTTCTTTGATTTGGGTGGCCGGATTTATCTGGTCGACCTGCCCGGATACGGCTATGCCCGTGTGTCCAAAAGCCAGAAAAAAACATGGGATGTGCTGATCCGCGACTATCTGCGCGGCAGGCCGACATTGCGCTGTGTTTTTATTCTGGTCGATGCGCGGCACGGGCTGAAAGACAGCGATCGCGACATTATGAAGATGCTGGACGAGGCCGCCGTTTCATACCGGATTATCCTGACGAAATCCGATAAAACCAAACAGGCTGACCGTGATGTTTTGATCCCGAAAATCGCCAATGAGCTGAAAAAGCACGGGGCGGCCTTTCATGATATTGCCCTGACCAGCGCCCATGAAAATCGCGGTATTGAAGAGTTACGCGCCGTGATTGCCGGATTTGCCGCGCCGCAGGGATGATCCTAGACAGCTTGCATCCGGGGGGCGGGTTTATTCACTCCGCAAAGCTCACCTTGACGCCGCGTTTTTTGAAGTAGCTTTGCATCATTTTGCGGCCGGCGCGGTTATTATGGGCGAGGCGCGCCGGGTCAAACACGGCTTCTTTTACGCCTTCGGCTGCCATGGCGGATTTCAGGTTTCCGATATGCAGGTCAATATCCTCATTATCGCTGGCGAGCGATTGATAAATGGCTTCGGTGGCGTCGGCAAGGCCGGGTTTTTGTGTCACGGCGGTCATCCTTTGTCGATATTTCTCCCTTTTTATTTACCATCACAGAAGGCGCGGTTAAAGTGATTTCCATGAGTATCTGGCACGAACATATCGATATTTATTGCGAAAGAAGCGCTTTTGGCTTTTGGGAAGAACCTTTGAATGCCGTGACCAATGCGGCGTTTTTTGTGGCGGCGCTGGCGGCTTTTATGCTGGCGCGGCGGCAAGGGGCGCTCGCCTTTGATACGGGGCTTTTGATTGCCCTTATGGCGGTAATCGGGGCGGGAAGTTTCCTGTTTCATACGCTGGCGACTTATGGGGCGATGCTGGCCGATGTGATTCCGATCCTGATCTTCCAGATTGTGATGATCGCCGCCTATGCACGGCGGGTGATGGGGTTTGACGCGCGCCGGATCGCCGGGCTTTTGGCGGTGTTTGTCTTGCTGGGGGTGGCGTTCGGGCGCTTGCCGTCCGACTGGTTGAACGGGTCGTTGTCTTATGCGCCGGCTTTGTTGTTTTTGCTGGGGCTGGGGGTTTATCACTGGCGGCATGGCAAGGCCGGGCGCTGGACGTTGCTGGCGGCGGGCGGGGTGTTTGCCTTGTCGCTGGGGTTCCGGTCTATGGATATGGCGCTGTGTGATATGATCCCGTTCGGGGTGCATTTCATGTGGCATATCCTCAATGGCTGTGTGTTATATCTCTCCTTCCGGGCGCTGGCGCTGAATTATCCGCGCCGCCGGGCGGATCACCCCCCGACAACCGCGCCGGAATAAAAATACCAGCCCAGCCCGATGATAAACAGGGAATTGCCGTACAGGCCGTGTTCGATGGTGACCAGCGCCAAAGACCGGTGCTTCATATAGGTTAGGGCGAAAATCAGCCCGCCGAAAAAGCTGAGCAGCGGGGCGACAGGGTTGATATACAGAACATGCGCGTAGGCAAAGGCGATGGCGCTGGCCAGCACCATTCCCATTCCCGCCCCGAAATAGCGTTTGTAACGGTCGAAAAAGAACGTACAGAAAATAAACTCCTGTGGCAGGGCAGACAAAACCGGATACAGGAAAAACAGCGCAAAAATGATCTGCGGGCTGTTTTGCGGCAGGTAAAAAAGCCGCTCGCCGTTATACCACCATAAAAACAAGGCCATGGCGATACTGGCCAGCACCCACCGTACCAGAACGGGCTTCATATTATGCCATGTCACCGCGCCCCAGTTCCACATATGGCGCAGCGATTCACGCTGGGTCGCGCGATGGATCAAAAACGTATAAAGACACACCGCCCACAGGAAGAAAAACATAAAAGGCGCCCAGACATTGATGATAATCAGGGTCGGGATGGTGATACATAAAACCAGAAATTCAATCAGGCGATAAGGATGGCTTTGGATAAGGCGGGCGATCATCGGCAATAATCCCGTTTGCTTTTTTGTTTATTGTGACAAAACCCGCGCCATCGCTGGAGAGGATAATGACCTAACATGGAAGCTGAGGCGGGAAAAATCAAGGAAAGGGTTGTTTCTATTGCGCCGTATAAATGATAAGCTGTGGACAAGTTAGGAGGATCAGAACTCATTCATTTCGTAAAGTTCTGATCCTAAGAGAGTGTTCCTGCCATGCGTTTTATTGAAAAAATCCATAATCTGATGATCGGCCTGTTTGGTTTTATAAGACGGGTCGTTGCCCGTCACGCTGCCCGGCCTGACTCCCTGCCCGACATGCCGGTGAAAAAGGACGAGTTGCCCGCACCCGAAGCGCCGGTTATCGTCCGGCAATATGAAGAACACCCTTCCGAAGCCTATATGGAGCTGAAATACCGGTTTCGTGATATAGGCCGGATGGCGGCGATTGCGGAAACGATGGGGCGGGATTTCCTGACCGCGATGCCCGAAGGCGCGTGGCGGGCGCGGCTGGGGCAGATCGGCTTTTTACACCGCCGCATGCATGAAGACATGACCGGTGACGATATGAAGCGCCTGTTTGACCGGGCGTCCGATCATCTGGAGAAAAATGCCGGTGACTGGGATGAATGGGATCAGGCCAATTTACGCGAGATGCAGGAAAAATACCGGCTGAACGCGCCGCTGGATGCGGAAATGATCGAAAAGCGCGCAAGGCTGTCTTATGAAGGGCGGCGGCGTCACCGCGATGCGCTGGCCAATGACGACTGGCCTGAAGCGCGGGCGTTTTTATCCAGCGTTGTCGATATGAACCGTCAGGTCGCGGAAAAAAGATGCAAGACCAGCGGCGGTAATGTTTTGTACCAGTCATTAATGGCGGAATATATGCCCGGCATTTCATTGACCGATGTCGAGGACTGGTTCGGGGAGACAGGCAAAAGCTTCAAAAGCCTGCTGCCTAAGATCATGGAGCGTCAGGCCGCCGAAGCGCCGCCGCATGATATCCGGGATTTTTACCCGGCCAAGGCGCAAATGTGGCTGAATCATGCACTTTTGGAGGCAATCGGCTTTGACTTCAGGCGCGGTGGGCTTTATGAAACCGGGCATAATCCGGTCGAAGGCGGCACACCTGATGATACACGGCTGGTGATTAAGAATGTCGATATTAATGATTTTATGGATTCCATGAAAAGCGCCCTGCATGAAGGTGGGCACGGCATTTATATTCAGGGATTACCGCGCAAGACATGGAAATACCAGCCTGTCGGACAGGATATGGGCGCCGCCGTACAGGAATCGCAGGCCTTGATTATTGAGATGATTATTGCCCGTACCCGCGATTTTTTCGATTTTCTCTCGCCGCGCGTCGAAGGCCTGTTTCACGGCATGCATAATCCGGTTTTGGGGGCTGAAAACCTGCATAAGATAAAGACCCGCGTGCGGCCTTCGGCGCTGCGTAAAAAAGCCGATGAAGTGACGTATTTCTTTCATGTCCAGCATCGCTTCAATCTGGAGCGCGACCTGATCGAGGGGCGGCTTAAAGTTGCCGACTTGCCCGAAGCCTGGGACGCGCAGATGCAGGATATATTAGGCATCCGCCCCGAAACCATGCGTGAGGGATGCCTGCAGGATGTGCATTGGTTTGTCGGCAAGTTCGGCTATTTCCCGTCTTATGCGGTCGGCCACATGATGGCGGCGCAGTTATTTGAAAAAATCCGCAAGGATATGCCCGATATTCGCAGCCATATCAGGGCAGGTGATTTCCAGCCAGTCACATCATGGCTGGGGCAGCATATCCATGCTAAAGGACGGTTGCTGCCGATCGGGGCGCTGGTTGAACAGGCCACCGGCAAAGCCTTATCGCCGGAAGCTCTTGTCCGGCACATCGAATCGCGTTATCTGAAAACCGCATGATGATGGATTATATCTCAACCCGCAGCGCCGCCGCGCCGAAAGATTTTGCCGCCGTTCTTCTGGATGGTATGGCGCCGGATGGCGGGCTTTACCTGCCGCGGCGCTGGCCGTCTTTCAGCGCGTCAGAGATTACCGCGCTGCGCGGGAAATCATACGCCGCCACTGCCTTTGCCGTCATGCGCCCGTTTATTGGCGGGATGATTGCCGATGATGCGCTGCGCGCGATGATTGCCGATACCTATGAAGGTGGGGCGTTTGACGACCCGGATGTTGCGCCGTTGCGCCCGGTGCGCGACACGATTCATTTGCTGGAGCTGTTCCACGGGCCGACCTTGTCGTTCAAGGATTATGCGCTCCAGCTTGTCGGGCGATTGTTTGACCATGTGCTGGAGCAAAAAAACACCCGCATGACCATTGTCGGGGCGACGTCGGGCGATACCGGATCGGCGGCGATTGAAGCCTGTAAAAATTGTCGCAATGTCGATATTTTTATCCTGCACCCCAAAGGCCGGACATCGGAATTGCAGCGCCGCCAGATGACCAGCGTCGATGCGCCCAATGTGCATAATATCGCGCTGGAAGGAACGTTTGACGATTGTCAGGATATTGTCAAAGCCCTGTTCGCTGACGAGGCTTTTCGCGCCGATGTCGGTTTGTCGGCTGTGAATTCGATCAACTGGGCGCGGATCATGGCGCAGATCGTGTATTATTTCACGGCGGCGGTGACGATGGGCGCGCCGGAACGGGACGTATCGTTTGTTGTGCCGACCGGCAATTTCGGGAATGTGTTTGCCGGATGGTGTGCGCGCCGCATGGGATTGCCAATCCGGACATTGGGGATTGCCACCAACCGTAATGATATTCTGACGCGGTTCTTTGAAAGCGGCGAAATGCGGATCGAACAGGTCACCCCGTCCTTGTCGCCTAGCATGGACATCCAGATTTCCAGCAATTTCGAGCGTTACCTGTTTGAATTGCTAGGGCGGGATCATGACCGGCTGGCAGCGCTGATGACACGGTTCCGGCAGGATCGGTTCTTCACTGTTGAAGACGTGCTGATGCAGCGCGCGCACGAGATTTTTCAGGCGCGGCGCTGTAAGGATCCTGAAACAGCGGCAACAATCGCGCAGATTTATACTGAAACCGGCATGGTCATCGACCCGCATACGGCGGTGGCGATGCATGCGGCACTGGATTTACACGCCGCCGACCCGCAGACGCCGCTGGCGGTTCTGGCCTGTGCACATCCGGCGAAATTTCCCGATGCGGTCAGCCGTGCCACAGGGACATCTCCGCCCACCCACCCCCGGCTCGAGGCTGTGAAAAGCCTGCCCGAACATGTCACCACAATGCCTGCCGATACGGCGCAGATCGCTGCTTTTGTTCGCGCCCGCCGCAATGGCTGACGGCTTTTTTCACGGTTTATTAAGCCAAACCGCATAGAATGCCCTTATGAAAAGCCTTGATCACTTTTTACGTAAGGTAAAAAGAGCCCTCAACCGTACGCAAGCATCGTATGAGGAAGTTTTCCTGCGCGAGCGTGACAGGGCGCTAAATTTTTTTCTGGATAAAGGAAGCGCATCAAGCGCAGATATACTGACAGCGGATTTCGGCACGCCCAATCCGGAGGGGCTGGATATTGTCGACCCCCCGGTGATCAGGACAAGCTTTCGCGACATAAGTCACGGAGCGGCGTTTAAAGAGTTGGATGAGAAAGAGCAATTATGGGAGCTGACAAATATTGGCGGGCGCGCCGGGCTGGACGAAAATATTTCGCTGAACCCGGCCTATATGGATCAGCGGCAGGCGCTGTGGCGCAAGCGTTCCAATACGATATCGCATGAAAACATACACAGGATGCAGGGATATTTCAGGGAGCTGGGATGGGAAAACGCCTTTATGAATACACAGATGTCCTTTCTGAGTGCGCCGGTTACCGGATCCGGGGTCTGGGGAGCAACCAAAAGGCTTTACCAGAAATTCCGGCAGGCTTGTATCGAGACGGATTTTGCACGAGATCGGAAAAATACCGGCGAAGATAAGCTGAAAGTCGGCAATTACTATACAATGGAATATGAAATTCAGGCACGCATGCAGGAAATTCTGGCGCAGGGTCATGCCGGGTGGCGCAAAATGCCGGCAACAAAAACCGAATTATGGGCTGCCATGCATAATATCGGCCTGACGATGCCGCCTGCGGTGAAAGCGATGTTCGACCGGGATCCACAGGCTTCTCAGGCGCTTCATGATTTTCGGGTCAGCAGCAAAATCCGCTATGATGTGCGCGAAACCGTCAGGGAGATAAAGGTCGCGGAAGATTACGGGGTTTTCAGCGATAAAAAACAGGCTTTTTGGGAGACAGGCCTACCGCATATTTACGGCAATCTTCTTGAAATGTACGGGGATCGTCTGGGGCGTGCGCGTATGGGGATGGGGATCAGCCCACGCCATACGATTAATCTTCTGACGCACATGAACCAGCGGCGCGAACGCATGGATGATGAAGAGATTCACAGGCTGGTCGCGCGGGTCGAGCCGGAACATGTCGGCGGGTTGCTGAATGCGTTGATGACATACACCGACAAAAACCCCGATGCGGAAGCAACAGCAGCGCGAATCACCGATGCGGTTTTTGCGCGCGATGATCTCAAAGAAGCCTTGTTATCACGAACCGATTTCCACCGGAAAGACGGTCTTTCCGGTGCCGATCCCTTCACTAGAGCCTTGCACAGCAACAAGCAATTTATTCTGGCGCCGTTTTTGAAAGCCGGTTTTGATCTGACGCAGCCGCACCATTTCCATAGCGATGAAGGGTCTATGGCGGCACGAACTGATTTCAAGATTTTCGTCGAAAATTATCGTATTTTACAAGAAGCGCGCCGGGATATATCAACTGCCCCGCCCGGCCTGCGGCGCTGCTTTAACAGGGAAAGCTTTGTCAATAATCTGGAGCATCGCATGAGCCTTAAGGAGGCAGCCTTGCGTTTCGTGCTGGATCATCATCCCGCGCCCGATCACCCCATGACGTTTCAAACGCTGTCCGGCGGCGTGGACACCCTTAGCTTGCGGGATTTATTGTCCCGCGCCGGTATCGCGCCGGAGGCCGTAGCCAACACGTTAAAAGATCAGGCCGGGGCGACAGCCTGTCTCCATCAGGCGCGATAAAGCACCCGGCGCAATGGCTGAAGGATGATCCTGTTGCCTTGTGCCGCGCTTTGGATTACAAAACAAAGATGAGTATTTCCCTGACAATTTTGCCGAATGGCCTGCGGGTGATAACCGATTTCGTTCCCGCCGTGGAAAGCGTCGCGCTGGGCGTGTGGGCGGATGTCGGGGCGCGGCATGAAGAACGTGCGCAAAACGGCATTGCTCACATGGTCGAACATATGATGTTCAAAGGCACGCCAACCCGCAGCGCGCGCGCCATCGCTGAACAGGTCGAAGATATAGGCGGGCGGATGAATGCCTATACCAGCCGTGAAATCACAGCCTATCACATGCATGTTCTCAAAGAACACGCGCCTTTGGCGCTGGATATTTTATCCGACATGATCCAGCGCCCGGCCATGCCGGATGAGGAAATAACCCGCGAACGCGGTGTTATCCTGCAGGAAATCGGCATGACGATCGACACGCCGGACGATATTGTGTTCGATCATTACCATGAAACCGCCTATCCCGATCAGGCGCTGGGCGCGCCGATTCTGGGGAAAAGCGAGATTGTGCAGGCCATGCGCCGCGATGATCTGATGGCCTATGTGGAGCGTTTTTATACGCCGCAAAGGCTGGTGATTTCGGCGGCGGGCAACATCACCCATGATGAAATGCTGGATCTGTGCGCGACATATTTCGACATGTTGCCCCCCGACCGGGACAGCGCTTTTGCCGCTGCCCGTTATGAAGGCGGGGAACATCGTTTCGCCAGGGATCTTGAACAAAGCCATATTGTTCTGGGGTTTGACGGCGTTTCGCGCCATGACGATGATTTTTATGCGGCCGGTGCGCTGGCGACCATGCTGGGCGGCGGGATGTAATCGCGCCTGTTTCAGGAAATCCGCGAAAAACGCGGTTTGGTCTATACGGTTTTCGCGCATCATACGCCCTATCAGGATGACGGGCAGTTTATCCTGTATGCGGGGACGGGGCCGGAAAAGCTGACGGAGCTGATCCCGGTTCTGGCTGATGAGATTATCCGTACTGCTAATGATATCGAGGAAACCGGACTGGCACGGGCAAAATCACAAATGCGCGCCGATATGCTGATGGGGCGTGAATCGATGATGCGCCGCGCGAACCAGCAAGCCGCGCATCTGATCCATTACGGAACGGTGATTGATCTGGATCGTAAACTGCAAAGGCTGGACTCGGTGACAACGGACGATGTCATGCGCGCGGCGCGGCGGATTTTCAAAACCCGCCCGACTTTGGCGGCGCTGGGGCCGTTGGATCAGCTTGACTCCTATGAGGCGATCAGCCGGAGATTTGCCGGATGATCTGGCCGTTGCGGCAGGGTGCCGGGCAAGAGTCGATGCCGGATATATGGCTGGAACAGCCGCGTGTGATCCTGCGCCCGCCCCGATCGGAAGACTGGCATGAATGGGCGTCCGTGAGGATGAAAAATCAGGATTTTCTGCGGCCTTTTGAACCGGTATGGCCGGATGATTGCCTGACGAAAGATTTTTTCCTGCGCCGTTTGCGGCGGCAAAGCCGCGACTGGCGGAACGGGCGCGGCAATAGCTTCCTGATTATTCGCAAAGAAGGCAACCGGTTGATCGGCGGGGTGAATATCAATCATATATGCCGGGGCGCAGCGCAATATGGATCGCTTGGTTATTGGCTGGATCGTGATCATCTGCGTTGCGGTTATATGAGCGAATCCCTGCGCGCGGTGGCTTCGTATGCGTTTGGGATGCTGGCGCTCCACAGGCTGAATGCTGCCTGTCTGCTGGATAATGAAGCCAGTTACGGTTTATTGCTGAAACTGGGTTTTGTCGAAGAGGGGCTGGCGCGGCGCTATGTCAAAATTAACGGGCGCTGGCAGGATCACCGCCTGTTCGGATTATGCGCTGAAGACTGGGTTTTGCCCCCGGATTCAGGCGCGCCCGGCCTGGCTTGAGAGCATCGCCGGGTCGAATCCGATCTTGCGCGCGGTGCGCTCCCATTTTTCCAGATATGGCGTATGAAACACCAGATCCGGGTCGGCATCACCGACCAGCCACGCATTTTGCCTTATTTCGCTGTCAAGCTGTCCCGCGCCCCAGCCAGCATAGCCCAGCATAAACAGCATGTCTGCGGGGCCGCGCCCGCGGGCAATCGATTCCAGAACATCAATGGTTCCGGTGATACAGAAATGGTTATCGATACGGATCGTATCCGGCTTTTCAAAGCCGTCTCCGTGCAGGACAAAGCCGCGTGCCGTATCGACCGGCCCGCCTTTTAAAACCGGAATATCACCGGACATTTTTATGGATGTGTCTTGTTCGATTCCCGGAATATTCATCTGGCGAACCAGTTCGTCAAACCGGATTTGCGGCAATATCTGGTTGACGACCAGCCCCATTGCGCCCTGATCGTCATGCGAACATATATAGATCACCGCCCGTTCAAAGCGCGGATCGCCCATGCCCGGCATGGCCAGCAACAAACGCCCGGTCAGGTAAGGATCGTCCGTGTTGTCATTGCCGTTTTGTTCTTTTGACTGATCGTCGCTCATCCGCGCCTGTCCGCTTTGCAAAAGATAGTTGTATATGGTTATCATAACAGATGAAGGTAAAAATAGTCACCCCTGTGAGGAAAAGAAAGATGCGGCAGTTTGTTTTACATGTCAGGCATTTTTTAAGCGCTGCGTTGTTTGCGGGCATGGCCGGATTATTATGCCTGACCGGGGATGCGCGCGCCGGAGAAGACGAATCATCCGTGCGCGCCGACCATATCGCGGTTGCGCTTGTCTCGGAATCACAGGCAACCGGCGACAAGGCGCGGCTGGAAGGGGCGCTGGTGATCGATATTGACGATTCATGGCATGCTTATTGGCGGTTTCCCGGTGATGGCGGCCTGCCGCCGTCTTTTGACTGGGCGGACTCGGTCAATGCTGACGGGTTCGTGATATCATGGCCCGTGCCGCAACGCTTTGAAGTCGCGGGCTTTTATTCCTTTGGCTATACTGGCCGGGTCATCTTGCCTTTTGCCTATGATGTCGTAATGCCGGGCGCGCCGGTGCGGTTGGCGCTTGACGCGGCGATCATGGTTTGCAGGGATATTTGCGTACCGCAAAATGTGACATTGGCGCTGGATATTCCGGCAGGAATCTATAATGAAACACCAGCCAAACAAAAAATTGCCGCTGCCCGTGCGGATGTGCCGCTTGCCGATAATATTCCGGCGCTGCGGATCGATAATGTGGTTGTGGGGCCGGATGCGCTGGTCGTGAATGTGTTTTCCCAATATGGTTCGGACGGGATGGATTTATTCGTTGAAGCATCGGGGGCGGATCTGTACATGACCGCGCCGCCGGATATTATCATCCTGAATGAAGACGAACCGCGTTACGTCATGTTACGGGTGGCGGCGCCCGAAGGGATTTACCATCTGGCGGATGCGCTTGGCGGCGGTGCGTTGACCTTAACGCTTATCCATGATGGCCGGGCGATTGAAAAAATTGTTGATTTCAGCCAGTAATATCCGTCATTCGCATGGCGGGCGGCAGGTCTGAATCCGCAAGCGGGGCAAATTGCCCGGAAAATGCAGCCGGCAGGCGAAAATCCCACCATTCAGACGGCAAAAGCACTATGTCCTGCTGACAGGCTGCGGCGGCTTCTATGAAAATTTGCTCAAGCCGCGCACGGGCGCGTAGCACATCATCGGAAAAATCCCGGCATGACCGCGCCGCCGGATTATAAGCCGGATCGGTCGTCAGATAATCAAAATGCGTGCCCATATCCCATTCTGTTCCATCTAGGCT
>SKGD01000106.1 GCA_007117665.1 Alphaproteobacteria bacterium | reverse complement strand
TTTAACCTGCGAAACAGCGTCACGCTTGAACTCTTCTGTATAACGAACTCGTCTTGGCATCTTAAACTCCTTACTTCCAATTTATAACCAGTAAGGTGTCTAGATTCATAGGGGCTATTCAGCGTTTTCGTAAGACGTAGAGCGTGGGAATTCAAATCTCTTCTGCGGCACCATTTTTCAAATCAAAGACGAGGTTTTGTGAGCGCCGGCGCACGCGCGGCGATGTGGCTGTAAACAGAACGAAACAATGTTTTCGTGGATGCGGCAAGCAAACGGTCATGGCAGGCCAGCGGCATATAAGGCACACCGTCCCGTCCGTGATAAGGCAGCCCCGCATAGCCGCCTGCTTCCTGAATCGCCAAAATACCGGCAGCATGATCCCATGGCGGCGAACGGCCGATGCTGTCATTGACAAAACCTTCGCTGTAAAAAGCCGCATCGCACGCGCCGGTCAAAATCATGGTATAGTCATGAGACGCATTACCGCACCGCATGTATCCCGCCACGTCTTGCGCCAGAATGTCATGATAAACCGCATCCTGATTCCGGCACGCAAACGCAATTTTCGCATGATCTTTCAAAGATAAAGGCCGTCCGGACAGCGAGAGACGCACAGCATTTTTCTTGTCGCCTTTCTCATACATCCAGCACCCACGGCCTTTTTCGGCAATAATCATAATGTCTTTTTCAGGCTGTAAAATCCCGGATTCATCCGCCACCCCGTGACCGGGCGTATAAATCACTCCGCCGACGGTCTGTCCGTTTTTGATAACAGCCCCCAGCATGCCATAACGATCCTCGCCGCGTTTGAAAGCGCCGGTACCGTCAATCGGATCAAAAATCACAACGGTTTTATCCTGCGCGCGTGCAAAAAACGGGTAAGGATCTTCCGAAATTTCCTCTTCGCCCGTTACAATCGCATCCGGAAACAGCGATACCGCGCCTTCAATAAGGCGTTTCTCGGAGATCAGGTCGGCTTCGGTGAAGAAACTGCCGTCACTATGCTGGTGTATCTGGTCGGCGCGAAGTCGTCCGTGACGATGCAATAACTCCTCGCGCGCGACCTGACGAAACAACGCGGCGAGATTCTGCAAGGCACCCGTTATATGACGCACGGTTTTCTCCCTTGGTTACATACGGCGGGGGATGGCGATCCCCAGCATGGCCAGCGTGGTTTCCAGAACCTTATATGTCAGGACACACAGCGCCAGACGGCTTTGCCTGATGGCGGGATCGTCCTCGGACAAAATATGGCAGTTTGCATAAAAGCTGCTGAAACTATTGGCGAGCTGATACCCATATTCCGCCAGATGATGCGGCATGTAATGGCGCAGCGCCGCGTCAAACGCATCGCTGAACTGCGCCAGTTGAAGCGCCAGGCTGCGATCACCCTCACGCAGGGACACATCATTGTTCCATAAATCCCGGAACATTGTATCAATGTCGATATCAATGTCATTTGTAACATAGGCCTTGCGAAGCAACGATTTAATCCGCACAGCCTGATACAGCATATAGGGGCCTGTTTTGCCTTCAAAAGCGGCAAACCGATCCAGATCGAACACGTAATCGGATGTACGCTGGTTTTGCAGATCGGCAAATTTAATCGCCGCAATCGCCACCTTGTGCGCGACATCATTTTTTTCCGCCTCGTCCATATCCTGCGCCAGTGCCGCTTCATCGAGCCGTTCCCGCGCTTTGTCCAGCGCCATGGCGATCAGGTCTTCCAGCTTCATCACCCCGCCCGCACGGGTTTTGAACGGTTTTCCGTCTGTGCCGTTCATGGTGCCGAATCCGGCAAAGAACAATGCGACATCCGGCCTTGTGACTGCACCCGCCATGGCGGCGCGGAAAAGCTGTTCAAAATGCAGATGCTGGCGCTGGTCAACAACATAAATAATTCGCGCTGGATCATACAGGCTGACGCGTTCGACAATGGTCGCAAGATCAGTCGTGCCGTACATGACCCCGCCATCACGCTTGTAAAGGATCAAAGGTGGCATTTCTTTTTTGTCGTCATCGCGCTTGACCGGAATGACTGTCGCGCCATCACTTTCAACCGCCAGTTTTTTTGCCTTTAAATCGGCAACCATCGGCGCGATCAGATCATGCACATCGGCTTCGCCTTTCCACAAATCGAAATGTACGCCCAACAGAGCATAATTACGCCGCATCCCGTTGACGGATGCCTTGCGGATAAGCTGCAGCAAATCAAAATAAGGCGATTCCTTGTTCTGGATCTTGACCGTGGCGGCCAGCGCTTCCTCCTTGCGCGCGGGATCTTCCTTGCAGGCAGCGGCAATTTGCGGATACATCACGCCCAGCTCGCCCATCAGCGCGTCAATCTGTTCTTCATCCTCCAGATCGATCCCTAAAATACGGTCAGTTGCACCGGTTCTGATAAATTCACTGACGATCATCCCCATATGCGTGCCCCAGTCACCCATATGAACATCCCCCAGCGTTTTAAAACCGGCATAACGCATCATCAACCGCAGGGAATCGCCGATAATGGCCGAGCGCAAATGACCGACATGCATCGGCTTGGCGATATTGGGGCCGCCATAATCCAGCACGACAGTCTGGCCGCTGCCGCTTTGCGGAACCCCCAGATGAGAATCCCCGGCCATATCCCGCAAATGCGCGGCAAGATAATCATCGGTCACATCCAGATTGATAAAGCCCGGCCCGGCAATATCAACCCGCGACAAATCGCCATGCCCGGCCAGCGTTCCGACAATATCGTTGGCAATATCGCGCGGCGCTTTTCCGGCAATTTTCGCCGCCGCCATCGCGCCGTTACACTGGAACTGCGCCAGATCAGGCCGGTCGGAAACCCTGACCGCGCCGAGATCCGCCGGTAAGTCGCGCGCCGAAAAGGCAGCGCCGACAACATCCGATAATTTTTCGACCAAAGAGCGAGTCATGAAACCAAAGCCTTTCAAATGCGGAACCAGCCTTGTTTTATAGAATTTGCGCCGCCTGCTTGCAATAAATAATCAAAAATTAAGCTTTCTCTTGAAAAATCGCGCTTTATAGTATTTTTATAGCAATTACAAAAGAGTGAGAGATAACCCCCGAATGGCAAACACAGCGTCAGAGATGGAAGCAGACCGGATCATTATTACCCTGCCCGATGGCAGCCAGCGCGATTACACCGCCGGCACCACCGGGCTGGAGATTGCATCATCCATTGCGCCGTCTTTGGCCAAGGCCGCGATTGCCATTGAAATTGACGGCGAATTGCGCGATCTGTCGCGCCCGGTTGACAAAAGCGCGGCGATTAATCTGATAACGCGTACTGACGACAAAGCGCTGGAGATGATCCGTCACGATGCCGCCCATGTCATGGCACAGGCCGTACAGGAGCTATTCCCCGGCACACAGGTAACAATCGGCCCGGTCATTGAAAACGGCTTTTACTACGATTTCGCCCGCAACGCGCCTTTTTCAACGGATGATCTGGCCGCGATCGAGAAAAAAATGCGCCAGATCATTGAACAGGGCGCCCCGTTTGAACGTGACGTGTGGGAACGGGATCAGGCGATCGCCTATTTCAAAGATAAAGGGGAATATTTCAAGGCCGAGCTGGTCGAAGACCTGCCGGAAAGCGAAACCATCACCATATACCGACAGGGCGACTGGCTTGATCTGTGCCGCGGGCCGCACATGCCAAGCACCAAACATGTCGGACAAGCTTTCAAATTGATGAAAGTCGCCGGTGCCTATTGGCGCGGTGATTCCTCCAAAGCGATGCTGACCCGCATTTACGGCACGGCATGGCGCAATGATCAGGAATTGAAAGAGTACCTGACAATGCTGGAAGAAGCCGAAAAGCGCGATCACCGCAAATTGGGGCGGGAGATGGATCTGTTCCATTTTCAGGAAGAAGCCCAAGGGTCGGTTTTCTGGCATCCTAACGGGTTCGTGATTTATAACGAACTGGAATCCTATATCCGCCGCCGCTTGCGCGATGAAGGGTACAAGGAAGTCAAAACGCCGCAACTGATTGATAATAAACTGTGGGAAAAATCAGGCCACTGGGGCAAGTTCCGTGAAAATATGTTTGTGGTGCCTGACGAGGTTCCCAGCACGGATGATGACAAGCCTGTGATCAGCGGTGAAGGTCGTCTGATGGCGATCAAGCCGATGAACTGCCCCGCCCACGTCCAGATTTTTAATCAGGGCATTAAATCATATCGCGACTTGCCGCTGCGGATGGCCGAATTTGGCTGCTGCCACCGCAACGAAGCCCACGGCGCTCTGCACGGGCTGATGCGCGTCCGCCAGATGACCCAGGATGATGCCCATATTTTCTGCCGCGAGGATCAGATCCTTGACGAGGTCAAAAAATTTGTCGCCCTGTTTTACGCGGTTTATAAGGATTTCGGGTTCGAGGATATTTCGATTATGCTGGCCACGCGCCCCGCACAGCGCGCCGGCGACGATGCGGTTTGGGATCGGGCGGAAAAAGCCATGGCTGACGCGCTCGACAAGCTGGAACTGCCTTATGAGATCGCCGAAGGCGAAGGCGCATTTTACGGCCCCAAATATGAATTTCACCTGCGCGATGCGATCGGGCGTTCATGGCAATGCGGCACATGCCAGCTTGACTTTGTCCTGCCGGAACGTTTGGGCGCGGCCTATATCGGGGAAGACGGCAACCGCCACACGCCGGTCATGATTCACCGTGCTGTTTTCGGGTCTTTGGAACGCTTCGCAGGCATATTGATCGAAAGCTATGCCGGCAAGCTGCCTTTATGGATCGCGCCGGTGCAGTGTGTGGTCGCCACCATCACCAGCGATGCCGATGAATACGCGCAAGCGCTTTATCAAAAGCTTTTTGACCTTGGCCTGCGTGTTGAGATTGACACACGAAATGAAAAGATTAACTACAAGGTGCGCGAACATTCCCTTGCCAAAGTGCCGGTCATGTTCGTGGTCGGCAAGCGTGAAGCCGAGGAGCAAAGCGTCGCGATTCGCCGGCTGGGCAGTAACGGTCAGGAAATCAAATCGGCTGATGAAGCGATTGAATCTCTTGCGCAAAGCTGCAAAGCGCCTTATTAATTATGATTCTGAAGCACTGCCAATAACAAACAGGAGAATGTACCATCGCCAGACCGCCTATGCCCCCGCGCCGTGAAAAAGATGACGGCCCGCGTATAAACGACCAGATTCGTGTTGATAAAGTGCGTCTGGTCGATGCCGATGGTAACATGGTCGGCGTTGTCGACATTCAGGAAGCCCTGAAAATTGCCGATGATTCCGGTCTTGACCTTGTGGAAATATCGCCCAATGCCGATCCGCCGGTTTGCAAGGTGCTGGATTACGGCAAGTATAAATACGAGCAGCAGAAAAAAGCCGCCGAAGCTCGTAAAAACCAAAAGACCGTTGATGTTAAAGAAGTCAAGGTACGTCCGGGCATCGAAAAGCATGATTACGAAGTGAAAATGCGCAATGCGCGGCGCTTCCTTGAAAACGGCGACAAGGTCAAGGTCAGCATGCGTTTCCGCGGGCGTGAAATGGCGCATCAGGATATCGGCATGGCTTTGATGAGAAAAATGAAGGAAGAGCTTGCCGACATTTCCAAAAGCGAGATGGAGCCCCGCCTTGAAGGCCGCCAGATGATTATGGTTCTGGCGCCTGAAACCGGAAAGTAAGAAAGCCCGGTGCAAGATGGACGGTCACTATATCGATAGCTATTACACGCGTAGCATCGGAACGCCCCCTTGTTATGAGACACTTGATCAGACAATCCGTACAAATGTCTGCATCATTGGCGGCGGGCTGGCGGGAATCGCCACCGCTTTTGCTCTCAAGGAACGTGGCGTGGAAACCGTCCTTTTGGAATCAAACCGGCTCGGCTGGGGCGCATCAGGACGAAATGGCGGGCTTGTCCTGACCGGCTATGCCGCAGATACAAAAAAGATCATCCAAAAAGTCGGAATGGCCAACGCCAAAGCGCTTTACGGCCTGACAATCGAAGCCACACGCATCATTCGCGACCGGATCAGTAAATACGCTATTCCTTGCCTGCCTGTCGACGGATCTATCAGCGCGTCATGGTTTCGGGACACAGCGCCACTGGCGGATGATGCCGCCTTTCTGACGGACATCATGGGTGATGAAGCGATATTCTGGGACACGGACGAAATCCGGGACACATATCGTACAAATAGATATCACGGGGCTATCTTTTTTCCCCGCCACTTTCACATGAATCCGTTGATTTACCTACGTCATATAGCGGCACAGATACATGATAAATCGCACCCGATTTTTGAAAACAGCCCGGCTATATCCATCACCGAAAACAAGGACGGGCTCATCATCCGGACAGCCAAAGGAACAGTCAAAGCCGATCATCTCGTTTATTGCGGATCAGCTTACTCCAATGGGGTCATCCGTAAATTCAACCGGCATTGCATGCCGGTTCAGACATTTGTACTAAAAACCGCCCCTTTGGCGGATGAGGATATGAAAGCCGCAATCCGTAAACCTTATGCTGTTTGCGACACGCGCTGGGCTTCGGATTATTACCGTGTTTTAGAGGATAACAGCTTGCTATGGGGTGGCCGCGTTCATCTTGGGGAAAACCCCGGCAACATCAAAGAAGCCATTCTGGCCGATATTACCAAAGTCTACCCGCAACTATCCGGTAAACTCTCGTGCGAAGTCTTCTGGGGGGGGCGCATGGGCTATAATAGCCATAAAATGCCTTCCATCGGCAGGCTGCGCCCACATATCTGGCACAGCACCCATTATGGCGGTAACGGGCTGGGACCAACCACAGCAGGCGGAGAGCTGATTGCTGACGGCATCACCGGAAAAAATGACAATTACAAACTTTTCGCGCCCTTCGGTCACGGGCTTCCTGCGGGAGGGAAGACCGGCGCCGTGATCGGACAAGCCGTTTATCAAAGCTGGTGTCTGGCTGACCGCCTGCACACGGCACTCAAATAAGCCCCGGACCAGCCCCGGACTTTTGGTTCCCATCTGCTGTCTATGGCCGCTCTATCCGCGGCAAATGATGTGCTTTGGCCTCGACAGGATAATCCCCGCCGGTTGAAGGCTGCGGCAGGTTTTTTGTCAATGGCCGCAGCATCTCAAACAATGTTGCCTGTACTTCGATCATCCTGCCCATGGAAGCCTGCATTTCCAACAGCGCAACAATGCGTTCCAAAGCTGTTTTGGGGCGCGGCATAAGCGTTACAGCAAGATCGCGGCGGCTGGCCACGCCAAGCTCCTGCGCGACGTAATCAAGCGCATCCGTCAGGCCGCCCAGCTCATCGACAAGACCGACCTTAAAGGCCTGTGCGCCCGTCCAGACCCGCCCGCGCGCGACCCGGTCGGCAGCCTCCAGATCCATATTGCGTCCGGCAGCCACACGCCCGACAAAAGCATCATAAACCGAATCCATCAACGCATTCATCCGTTCGGTTTCGCTTTCGGAATAAGGGCTGTTGAATGACCATAAGGTCGCATTTTCGCCCCATTCGACACCGTCCCATGCAATGCCGAGCTTGTTCCACATCTCTTCCAGTACAAATTTACCGCCCGTCACCCCGATCGAGCCGGTCAGCGTCCCGGGCAGGGCAAAAATCCTGTCCGCATCGGCGATAATCCAGTACCCCCCCGATGCCGCAGATTCACCCATCGAAACGACAATTTTCTTGCCCTTCTCACGCGCTAGCTCCACCGCGCGCCGGATTGATTCCGCTGCTGCCGGCGAGCCACCCGGACTATCAACCCGTAACACAATCGCCCGGACCTGCGGGTCGTCAGCCGCGCTGCGGATCGCACTGACCAGCGTTTCTGCCGACCCCATAGACTCGCGGCCACCCTGATTATACTGGACAATACCGCCAACCGCATAAATCAGGGCAACACGCGGCCGGGTCAGGCCGGCCACCCGTTCTGAAGCGCGTTCATGCGCCCGCGCCCGGTTATAACGGTTAATACCTACAAACACAGAGGCGCGGCTTTCGGGATTGCCGGTCACTTTTTCTAAAATGCTGCGATTGACCGCATCCGAATAATCAAGATCGTCGATCAACCCGGCTTCATAAGCTTCATCCCCCAGCAATAGCCCCCGATCAACCAGTCCGCGTACCTGGCTTTGCTCCATCCCGCGGCTCAGGGCGATATCCCCGATAATCTGCCCGGCCAGATCATCAACCAGACCGCCCAGCATTTCGCGGCTCTCTTCGGACATTGACTGGCTTGTCGCGCTTTCAAATAAGTTCTTATATTCCTGACGGGCGAAAATCTGTGCCTCGACCCCGATCCGTTCAAGCGCCTCTTTCGCGAAAGGCACTTTGGCGTCCAGCCCCGGCATAGACAACACTCCCAAAGGCTGCATCCAGACGCGCTCATAAGCAGAAGCCAGATAATATTGCCCCACAGAGTCATAAGACGGGCTGTAAATATAGGTAAATTTGCCACTGGTACGGAAACGCAGCACCGCCATGCGTAATTCCTGAATATGCGACAAATTCAACGGCGCGCCGCGATAAGAGGTCACGAACCCTTTGACACGGGGATCAGCAGCAGCACGGTCAAGCGCGTCAACAACATCGCTGATCGTCATATGACGGCTTTGCATCGCATAGGGGCTAAGCGTATTGGGATGTTCAAGCAGCATTTCATCCAGTTGCAGATGCAAGACAAAGCGATCCGGTACGCTGGGGGTGGTGTGATCTTTTAAAAACATCCCCGACAGGATGATGCTGATGGTCGCGCTCAGCAAGACCAGCGCGCCGATCAACATACAAGTGCGTTTAAGCGCATTCCAGATAACATAGCGCACGCGCCATTTTTTCTTTGGCGGGCGCGGCGCCGCGGGCTTGTAAAACAAGGATCGGTGACGGTAAGGGCTATGCAAACGCATCGGGATTATCCTGCTATCGGGTTATGCCGGGAAATTATAACGCAGTGCCGCACAAGAACAAGGATAAACACAGCCCGGGCATCCGGCAGACAAGCATTTAGAGCAAAGCGCTAGGGTCAGAGCCTAGAGGCATTGCGCCTTGTGACGCAGCCAGTGATCAGCCAGCACACAAGCCAGCATCGCTTCACAGACCGGCGTGCCGCGCAGCCCGACACACGGGTCATGACGGCCTTTAGTGACGATTTCGGTTTCTTCGCCATCCCGGTTAATGGTTTTTTTCGGTGTCAGAATCGAGCTTGTCGGCTTGAAAGCAACCCGCACGATGATGTCCTGACCGGTTGAAATGCCGCCCAAAATGCCGCCCGCATGGTTGGAGTCAAATATCTTGCCTTTGCGGATCTCATCGGCATTTTCTTCGCCGCCCAGAACCACTGCGCCAAAACCATCACCGATTTCAACGCCTTTAACCGCATTGATCGACATCATGGCTTTGGCAATATCCGCCGATAATTTATCATAAACCGGTGCCCCCAGACCGGCAGGAATACCGGATGCATGGATCTCGACAACCGCGCCAGCCGAAGACCCTTTCTTGCGGATCGCATCCAGATAAGCCTCAATCCGCGGCACAGCCTCCGCATCGGGCAGCCAAAGCGGGTTTTTATCAATTTGCGCCCAGTCCCAGCTTTCCCGGTTAATCTGTTCGATACCAACCTGAACCACCGCCCCGCGCACCGATACACCCGCCCCGATCTGATGAGTCAGGACTTTTCGCGCGACCGCGCCCGCCGCCACACGCATAGCCGTTTCCCGCGCGCTCGACCGGCCACCGCCGCGATAATCGCGGATACCGTATTTCTCGCTATAGGTAAAATCGGCATGGCCGGGGCGAAACTTATCCTTAATGTCGCTGTAATCCTTGGAGCGCGCATCAATATTGCGGATCAAAAGACCGATCGGCGCCCCGGTCGTCATGCCTTCAAAGACACCTGATAATATTTCCACTTCGTCAGCTTCGCGGCGCTGGGTCGTGTGGCGACTTTGCCCCGGCTTGCGGCGATCCAGATATGTTTGTATATCCTGTGAGTCCAAAGGAATGCGCGGCGGAACGCCATCCACAACACAGCCGATTGCCGGTCCGTGGCTTTCCCCGAACGTCGTATATTGAAACAACGTCCCGAATCGATTGCCGCTCATGCCGCTTCGGTTTCGCTTTTCGGCGCAATCGAGTTCAAAAGCGCCGCAGTCTCAGCAGCAGTATCAACACTGCACATGCCAACCGTGTGATAACCGCTATCGACATGAAGCACTTCACCGGTGACGCCGCTTCCCAGTTCGGACAACAGGAAAAGCCCCGAACGACCGACATCCTCGATCGTCACATTACGCCGTAACGGCGAGTTTAGTTCGTTCCATTTCAATATATAGCGAAAATCGCCAATTCCGCTGGCGGCCAGCGTCTTGATCGGCCCGGCTGAAATCGCGTTCACACGAATATCACGCGGCCCCAGATCCGCCGCCAGATAACGCACCGAAGCCTCCAGACCGGCCTTGGCCACACCCATCACGTTATAATGCGGCATCACACGCTCGGCACCGTAATAGGTCAGGGTCAGCAAACTGCCTCCCTCATTCATCAAAGGTGCGGCACGCTGTGCCACGGCTGTAAAAGAATAGACAGAAATATCCATCGTGCGCTGGAAATTCGCGCGGGTCGTATCCAGATACAGCCCGTCCAACTCGTTTTTGTCGGAAAATGCAATCGCATGAACGACAAAATCCAACGCACCCCATTTTTTTTCAATCTCGGAAAAGGAGCGGTCAAGATCCTGATCACTGGTAACATCACAAGGCACCAGAATATCCGATCCGACACTTTCCGCCAGCGGCCTTACACGCTTTTCCAGCGCGTCGCCCTGATAGGTAAAAGCCAGCTCCGCCCCTTGATCGGCCAGAATTTTAGTAATCCCCCATGCAATCGAACGGTCATTGGCAACGCCCATAATCAAACCGCGCTTGCCCGCCATAATTTTCCCGGATCCCGACATATCTTTTTCCTTACTTCATCGCCCCCGTCATGCAGGAGGACTTGCCAAAAAAACCTATAGCATCCTACACATTTATAACCCAAGGTCTAGTGCCTTTACGCACACCGGCATGACCGATCTTTGAAAATTGTTAACGAAGCGATGCTATAGTCCGGTAATCAAAGTGTCTTTATACAGGACAATGGGGAATTACATGCCGTTGCGTATTGAAAATACAGAGAAAAGCTGCCGGTCGGTTTCTGCCGAAATTGCGGATTACCGGAAAAATCTTTATATCCGTTATATTCCCCATCATGACGGGCAGCGCACCGAAGCCATCGCCATGGCCGCACAGGATCTTTTATCTCACCCCGCAGCCGAAACCGCCATGCAGTTTATGAGAAAACAATCCCTGTCCGAGGAATCATCTTATGTCGGGACAGCGCTGGTCAGGGAGAATATCTTTTTAGGATTGATCAGGAAAGAAAGCTTTCTTGGTATCGCGACCATCAATATTGACCGTTATGACGACATCAAAGAGATCCGCCAGCAAGCCTATCATCAGGCATGGCAGGCATTGGACGCGCTTGATTATTGTCACAACCGGCAAGATCGGGGAACGAGAGAAAGTGAAATTATCGTCCGCAAGAAAAATGCGCTTGAGTTCGCGCTATCCAATCTCAAGGCTGATATTTTCAGCGCCGTCATGTGCCATTACCACCGCGATTTCAATGCCGTCCACAGCATCACAAAAAGGCGCGCAATGAACAGCCTTCAGGCTCATTCCCTGTCCATGCCGGAATATTACCCGTTCCAGGTTGTCATGGAAGCCACCGCATATGCCATCAAGCATGGCGGGTTGGATAAAACCCCGAAAAAGAAAATCATTTCAAAAGCCCTGATGATCGCGCAAGAAGTTGCGCTGAGCATTGACCAGAGCGATATCAAGCAATGGATTGCCTTTTGCGAAGCCGCCCAGGAAATGGCATGGCGACAATTCAAGCCCGAACATATCATCAGCGCCGCCATCAATACATCCTGTAACACGCCGGTGCGATCGGTCGGATTTGCTGTCTCTGAAATATGCGATATCAAGCCGCGCCTGCTGACCGATATTCGTGACAGTTACAGCCCGTTCGCGGATCAGAAATTCAACGAAAACCTGCATGCAAAGCTTGTATCGAAAATTTCACAGGATATCATCGCCCGCGGCCTTGCCGAAAAAAGCCCGATTCCTTTTGTCATGAAGGCCAATGAACAAAATCTGGCACTGACCGAAGGCCATACAATGGGGTGGTGCGCTGCCGCCCTGCAGGCTGCCGCCAAAGCCTTTGAGGAATCGCGGCAAAAGGGCATAAATGTTGAGGATGCCGTCCGCAGGGAATTTGAAATAGAAAATACCAGAACCGCCTGGACAGATCTGAAGACACTGGGCAGGCAAGTCATCAAGGAACAACGCAAAGGCGCCATTGTAACGCTGGATTCGCTGGACACGCTAACCAAGAACATCGAAGGCATGAAGGCACTTCAGCAATCTGTCGGCAGAACCATGAAAGATCCGCATTACCGGAGCAACCTGATCGCGGCAAACGGTCTGGAAGTCAGTCCTGCGCTCAAAGCATCCGCGCCGGCGGCTATGCCTGCCCGGCATGCGGGACCGTCTACCCCTGCTCACGGCCTCAAGGCGCCGGGGCTTGGCGGCGGAACCGTACAAAGAACGCCGCCGCCCCTGACGGAAAAAAGCGACGATAAAGAAACCGCCAAGACGTAGGCTCAGAAAGCCGACATATCTAAAACGAGCCAGAGAGCATCATTCCCGAAAAAGAATAAAACAACCCGACCCCGGCATCAAGCGGGATCGGGTTGGGTATTGTCCATCAGGCGGCGGCTTGCTTTTTGTCATCCCCGCCTTGAGCGGGGATCCACACGCATTTTCGCCCCCCCCCCGGATACCCGCTCAAGACGAGTATGATAATTGGGGGAGGCGGTGATGAGTGTTGGGGAAGCCGCGCTAAAAGCGCACTATTTAATTCAGGATTTCCCAGCTACCGTCAGGCTGCTGACAGGCCGTGCCATAGGCACTTTGCTGCTGGCCGCCGACTGTGACTGTCTGCTGGTATTCACGGCAATAACGGTTTGCAGAGCTTGTCCCTTCACGAACGACCTTATAGCTGCCCTGATTACCTGAATTGGGGTTGTTCCAATGCACGGTTTCACCAACAGGAGTCGCATGCGCTCTTTGTTGTGCCTGTTGCATCTGGGCGCGGTCTGCGCTGTCAAGATATGCGCCGATTTCCGAACCGGCCAGCGCGCCGATTAAAACACCGGCACCCGTTGCCCAAAGGCGACCGGAACCACTGCCGATCTGTGAACCAATCAAGCCACCGGCAACAGCACCCGCACCGGTACCAACTGTTTGTTTCGCGCCCCAGTTTGATGTCTGACACCCCGTCAGCGCAATCGCAACCGCAGCAAAGCCCGTCAAAATAGATAGTCTCATATTATCATCCTCACAATGTTGTGATTTATTGTTGTAGCATTGATTATACGTAGAGACATTGACATCCCTTCGCGAAATAATCAATAAGGTGCATTATAAAATTATAATGCGGGAAAACAGCGCACCGGAAAGGCCGGAAACCATGGAAAATACGCATGATTTCAGCATGCTGGAAACCACAGATCAAGCGTCGGACGACCCTTTTGCCTTGTTCGGGGCATGGTTCGGGGCGGCGCGGCAAAGCGAGCCTGCGGATCCTGATGCTATGTCGCTGGCGACGATTGATGCCGCCGGCAGGCCCTCCGTCCGTATCGTTTTGATGAAATCATACGATGCGCGCGGGTTTGTCTTTTACACCAACCGTAACAGTTACAAAGGGCAGGCATTGGCCGCCAACCATCATGCGGCGCTTTGCTTTCACTGGAAGTCACTGGCGCGTCAGGTGCGCATACAAGGCATTGTCAATCATGTCAGCGAGTTGGAATCAGACGCCTATTTCGCATCGCGCCCGCGCGGCAGCAAAATCGGCGCATGGGCATCACGCCAGTCAGAAACGCTCGAAAATCGCTCTGTTCTGGCCGAACGGGTCAAAAAGTTTGAACAGGAATTTGATAACCGGCCGGATATCCCCCGCCCGCCGCACTGGGCGGGTTATCGCATTGTGCCGGACAAGATCGAATTTTGGGATGACGGCACATATCGCCTGCATACGCGGCTTTTATACACAAAAGACGGCGATCTGTGGCGCAAAACCATGCTTTACCCTTGAATTTCATGTCTTCCTCCCCTATTTTCACATAACAAATTCATATGGCGGGAGATGATAATGACAGCGGAAAAAATGAGTTTCGGGGCGGATGTTTCACGGCTTTTGGACATTGTCGCCCATGCGCTTTATTCCAACCGTGATGTTTTCCTGCGGGAATTCATTTCAAATGCCTCTGATGCCTGTGACCGCCTGCGTTATGAAAGCATCGCGACACCATCCCTGACCGGCGATGACAATCATTTCCGAATTCGCATCCTCAACGACACCAAAGCGCGCACAGTCAGCATTATTGATAACGGGATCGGCATGAACCGGGATGATCTGGTTGAAAATCTCGGCACGATCGCCAAATCCGGCACAGCCGCCCTGATGGAAAAAATCGGCAATGCGTCCGGGCAAAAAGACAAGCTTAGCCTGATCGGGCAGTTCGGGGTCGGGTTTTATGCCGGCTTTATGGTCGCGGATCGTATTACGCTTGTATCCCGCCGCGCCGGTGATGACACGGTATGGTACTGGGAATCCGACGGAAAAACCGGTTTTACCGTCCGTGAAGCCTCGAAAAAAGAGGCAAAGCAACTGATGGACGGGCGCGGCACAGCGATTACCCTGTCTATTAATGATGATGCCAGCGACTATCTGATCTCTGATAAATTGCTGCAGGTTATCAAAACTTATTCCGACCATATTAATGTGCCGATTTACCTTGGCGATGGCACGGAAGATGATGGGAAAGAAGAGCCGGTCAACAAGGTCAAGGCTCTATGGGTGCGGTCGAAAGACGATGTCACCCCCGAACAATATAAAGAATTTTACAATAATCTCAGCTTCGGCATTGATGAGCCTCTTATGACGTCTCACTGGCGCGCCGAAGGAAAAATCGAATTCTCGGCCTTGCTTTTCACACCGATGCTGCGCCCGATGGATTTATACGACCCGACCCGCAAACATGCCGTGCGGCTCTACGTCAAGCGCGTCTTTATTACCGATGATTGCGAAGGGCTGGTCTATCCGTGGCTGCGCTTTATGCGCGGCGTGATCGACAGCGAGGATTTGCCGCTGAATATCAGCCGTGAGATGTTGCAGCATAATCCGGTGATCGACAAGATCAGGAATAATGTCGCCAAGCGTATCCTGAATGATCTCGACAAGCTGGCCAAAGACGATCCGGTTGCTTATGCATCATTCTGGGGGCAATTTGGCGCGGTCTTGAAGGAAGGGCTGTATGACGCATTCGAACATCGCGAAGCCTTGCTGAAAGTCGCGCGCTTTTATTCCACCCATAAAGACGGCGCTGAACTTGTATCGCTGGCCGATTATGAAAGCCGGATGAAAGACGGGCAGGATCGGATTTATTATATTAGCGGTGAAAATCTGGAAACGCTGAAAAACAGCCCCCAGATCGAAGGATTCAAAGCGCGCGGGATTGAAGTCCTGTTCTTTACCGACACGATTGATGATTTTTGGCTGCAAACCGTTCTGGATTACAAGACCAAACCATTCCAGTCCGCAACCAAAGGCACGATCGACCTTGACCGTTTCGGGGCTGAAGATAAAGACAGCGATGCCAAGGAAGAAAACCCGCCCCAAAGCGATGCGTTAGAGAAACTCAAGGCGATCATCGTGACAACGCTGGATGAAGAAGTCAGCGAAGTGCGTTTTTCCGCGCGCCTGACGGACTCGCCTGTCTGTCTTGTGGCGGCGGATCATGAAATTGATTTGCGGATGGAGCGTGTCCTGCGTATTCACCAAAAATATGAAGGCAACAGCAAGCGCGTGCTGGAGATTAATCCCGGCCACAAGCTGATCCTGCGTCTGGCGGCGATCGCCGCGTCAGAGACCGACCCTGCCAGACTGGCCGATGCGGCATGGCTTTTGCTGGATCAGGCGCGGATCGTACAAGGTGAGCCGGTTCCCGACCCGACCGGCTTTGCCCGCCGGATGTCCGGTTTCCTCGAGCGCAGTCTGGCCGCCTGACCCTTTCTGCCATCTTCCTTGTCATCCCGGCCTTGCCTGTCCTCCGAAGCCTTGGCGTAGGAGGAAGCGGGGATCCACACGCATTGCTGCCGCCACCGGAGGCGCAAGGGCATCCCGTCTAGAAACACAATG
>SKGD01000111.1 GCA_007117665.1 Alphaproteobacteria bacterium | reverse complement strand
CCAGCAACGCCCATACTTTGTCTGAAATGTCGTGTCGTCTGTGGGATGGTTTCATATCAGCCTCCTTGCTTGCTGACATGATTCTCTCACATTTCGATTCTCGTGACTACACTATCTAATATATGATATGAAAACTGGATTTTTGCGGCAAAACAAGATATAAAACCGGCCATGATCAAGGATTTTGACGTCATTATTGTCGGCGGCGGGCATGCAGGCTGTGAAGCAGCAGCCGCAGCCGCGCGTGTGGGCGCGAAAACCGCCTTATTGACGCATCGTCTGGATACGATCGGGGCGATGTCCTGTAACCCGGCGATTGGCGGGTTGGGCAAGGGACATCTGGTGCGGGAAATTGACGCGCTTGACGGGGTGATGGGGCGGGTGATTGACCGCGCCGGGATCCAGTACCGTATGCTTAACGCATCCAAAGGGCCGGCTGTGCGGGGGCCGCGCGCGCAAGCTGATCGCCGTTTATATAAACAGGCGATGCAGGATATTTTATCAAATTATGACAATCTGTCGCTGGTTGAAGGGGCGGCGGATGATTTGATTTTGGATGATGTCGGGCGTGTGGCCGGGTTAAAGACTCTGGATGGGCGGGAATTTTCCTGCGCAGCCATTGTGTTGACGACCGGGACATTCCTGCGCGGCTTGATTCATCGCGGTGAAGAAAAAATCCCTGCTGGCCGGGTGGGCGAAAAACCGACAATTGGTCTGGCGCAAACCCTTGAAAAACTTGGGTTTCCGCTGGGCAGGCTTAAAACCGGAACACCGGCGCGGCTGGATGGGCGCACGATTGATTGGGGCGCGCTGGAAGAACAGCCCGGCGATGATCCGCCGGTGCCTTTTTCTTTTATGACGGATAAAATAAGAGTGCCGCAAATTCCGTGTCACATTACATACACGAATGCCGATACGCACCGGATCATCAATGATAACATCCACCGTGCGCCGATCTATTCAGGGCAGATTCAAAGTACCGGCCCGCGTTATTGTCCGTCAATCGAAGATAAGGTCATGCGGTTTCGTGACAAGACACGCCACCAGATTTTTCTGGAGCCGGAAGGGTTGGATGATCACACAGTATACCCGAACGGTATTTCGACATCGTTGCCGGTCGCGGTGCAGGATGCGCTGATCAAGACAATACCCGGTCTTGAAAACGTCGCTGTTCTCGAATGGGGTTACGCGATCGAATATGATTATGTTGATCCGCGCGATTTGAAAATAACACTGGAAAGCAAGCGCCTTGGCGGTTTGTATCTGGCCGGGCAGGTTAATGGCACGACAGGATATGAAGAAGCGGCTGCGCAAGGGCTGGTCGCGGGATTAAATGCGGCGTTGGCGGCGGGGCGCGATGTTTCACGTGAAACAAAGAGCATGACGTTTGACAGGGCTGAGGCTTATATTGGCGTCCTGATTGACGATTTGACCACAAATGGCGCGCCGGAGCCATATCGCATGTTCACCAGCCGCGCTGAATATCGCTTGCGGTTGCGGGCGGATAATGCTGATCAACGCTTGACGGATAAAGGGTTGGCGCTGGGCTGTGTGGGGCGCGATCGTGCGGCGCATTGGGGCGATAAGCGCGACAGGTTGGCACAGGCGCGGGCGCTGGTGAAAGAATGTGCCGCGACCCCGAACGATCTGGCGCAAAAAGGCATCCAGATCAATCAGGACGGGGTGCGGCGCAGTGCGTTTGACCTTTTGGGATATCCGCATGTTTCATGGACGGATCTGGTGCGGTTATGGCCTGATCTGGGCGCGATTGCGCCTGATATTGTCGAGCAAGTTGAGTGTGACGCGCTTTATGCTGGGTACATGCGCCGTCATGACGCTGATATTGCCGCTTTTCGCAAGGATGAAGCCTTGCTTTTGCCGGAAAATCTTGATTATGACGCTGTGGGCAGTCTGTCGAACGAGATTCGTCATAAGTTGAAATTGGCGCGCCCGGCAACGTTGGGGGCAGCTTCGCGCATTCCTGGCGTGACTCCGGCGGCTGTGGTTGCACTGTTGCGCCATGTCCGGCGACAGGCACAGGATCGCGATGTCGCCTGAACTGCATAAAAAACTGACGCACTATGCCGCGTTGCTGGAAAAATGGCAGCGCGCGATTAATCTGGTCAGCCATAAAAGCTTGTCCGCCATGCAGCAGCGGCATTTTGATGATTCCCTGCAACTTCTCACCCATATTCCTTCCCATGTCCGTATTTTGTGGGATCTCGGCAGTGGTGGCGGGTTTCCGGGAATGGTGATTGCCATGGCGCGCCCGGATCTGACGGTTACGCTGGTCGAATCGGATCAACGAAAATGCACGTTCCTGAATACTGTTTCACGTGAAACAGACACGCCGGTCACAATTCGAAATCAACGGATCGAGGCGCTCGAAGATGTTGATTTGCCGGATCTTGTCACGGCCAGAGCATTAGCGCCGTTGGCGGGGCTTTTGGGGTTTTGCGCGCCGTGGGCGGCACAAAAGCCGGCGCTGGAAATGCTGTTCTTGAAAGGTGGCCGGGTTGATGCGGAAATTGCCGAAGCGCAGCGCCTTTTCTCATTTTCCTGCGATACTGTTCCCAGTCGCACGGATGATACAGCGCGCATTGTCCATATTAAAAACCTGAAAAACCTGTCGATCAAACAGCCATCATAAAGCGTTTTTCTTGACCGCGCGCCTCGAAATAGACCATTATAGGCGCAGATTTCCGATAAAAACAAAAAAGCGAGGCATTTATGGCTCAATATCCGGCGCGCTACCCGCTTGCAAAAAAAACGACCCGCGATAAACGCAATACGGGCGGGACGGTTACAACATCCGGCGTGCCGCGTATTTTTGCCATTGCCAATCAAAAAGGCGGGGTTGGCAAGACAACCACGGCGATTAATCTGGCGACGGCTATGTGTGCGGTCGGCAAGCGTGTCTTGTTGGTTGATCTTGACCCGCAAGGCAACGCCTCGACCGGTCTGGGTGTGCGCCGTTCTTCCCTGAAGCATAGTATGTATGATGTGCTGTTCGGTGAGGCGCATATTATGGATGTGGTGCAAGATACAAAAGTACCGGGATTGTCGGTTGCGCCGTCTTCGGTTCATTTATCCGGCGCCGAGATTGAGCTTGTGACAGCTGACCGCCGTGAACATCGCTTGCGTGATGCGCTGCGCGGCGCTTTGCCCTATGATTACATCATTATGGATTGCCCGCCTTCACTGAACTTGCTGACATTGAATGCGTTGGTGACGGCTGATTCGGTGCTGGTGCCGCTGCAATGCGAATTTTACGCGCTGGAAGGGTTAAGCCATCTCGTCAAGACGATCGAGCGTGTCCGGCGGCATTATAATGCCGGGCTGGATATTCACGGCGTGATCCTGACCATGTATGACCGGCGCAATAATTTGTCCGGCATGGTCGCCAATGATGTCCGCGCCCATTTCGGCGATAAAGTTTATAAAACGGTTATCCCGCGCAATGTGCGCGTGTCCGAAGCGCCGTCTTTCGGCTTGCCGGCGATTGTCTATGATATGCGGTGTCCGGGGGCGCAGGCTTATATCCATCTGGCAAGCGAGGTCTTGCGGCGGGAGCGCCAAATGATGAAACAGCGGCAGGAGAGCGCAGCATGAGCGAGACGGAAAAGCGTAGCGCATCATCTAAAAAACGTGGCCTTGGGCGCGGCCTGAACGCTTTGTTCGAGGATGAAGAAAGCGCCTTTGACATGGATGTCGAGGAAAAACTGGCCGGTAAAGGCGGGCAACGCCAGATGATGGGCGTTGACCAGCTGGAGCCGGGTTCTTACCAGCCGCGCCGGGAATTTGATGAGGATGCGCTTAAGGAGCTGGCGGATTCCATCGCGGTTCATGGGGTTTTACAGCCGTTAATCGTGCGCCCGAAAGCCGGTTTTTATACGTATGAGATTATTGCCGGTGAGCGGCGCTGGCGCGCTGCCCAACAGGCACAACTTCATGAAGTGCCGGTGATCGTTAAGGATATCGGCGATGACAAGGCGCTGGAGATTGCGCTGATCGAAAATTTGCAGCGCCGGGATTTGAATCCGATCGAAGAAGCGCGCGGTGTGCGCCAGCTTATCGAGGAATTCGGCCACACGCAGGAAAAAGCCGCGGCGGTCTTGGGTAAAAGCCGCAGCCATGTCGCCAATATGGTGCGTATCTTGAATTTACCGCGCAAGGTGCTGGATTATATCCATGCCGGGAAAATTTCAGCCGGCCATGCGCGGACATTGGTGACGGCAGACGATCCGCTGGCGCTGGCCGAGCAGATCATCAGCCGCGGTCTGAGCGTGCGTGATGCTGAAGCACTGGCTTCGCAAGCGCGGGAGAAAAGCGGGAAATCCACCTCGAAAAAAGCCGGAAAAACTGCCAAGGATGTTGATACGTTGGCGCTGGAAGAAGAAATTTCCGGTATTTTGGGCATGAAAGTCACGATTGAGGTGACTGGCGGCGCGGGCGCGGGTGTTGTGAAAATCGGCTTTAAGAACCTCGACCAGCTTGATGAGGTGATTCATCGCCTGTCGGTTAATTCCATCCAGAAAACGGTTTCTTCCTTGTGATTTAAGGCAGGCGCGCTAGGGTCAAAACTCACAGCTTTCATGCAATTCTGTGACAAAACAAAAAGAAAGGAGCAAATTTTTCACGCGCGGGACATGCCAAAGCATATTCAAGCGGGAAAAATGATGCTAGATAGTGTAGTCACGAGAATCGAAATGTGAGAGAATCATGTCAGCAAGCAAGGAGGCTGATATGAAACCATCCCACAGACGACACGACATTTCAGACAAAGTATGGGCGTTG
>SKGD01000024.1 GCA_007117665.1 Alphaproteobacteria bacterium | reverse complement strand
TTGTTATTTTTATCTACCGGATCACTGAATATAGTCTTGCGATCATCCGAAGGTGCTGATAGTGTGGCCTCCATTCAGACAGACATCTGCGGAGACGGGGTTTTCTTTATAAACGAGACGGCCCGTTTTGTTTTAAAAAACGCTAATTGAGGGAAATATAATATGTTTCATCGTCCAAAATCAGACAATGCAGACGCGACCCCGAAAGGGGATGCCCAGCCAGTGTCGCAAGCCCAGACACAGCATGCCGCCGACACTGAAGCCGCGTCAAACCTTACGGAAAAAGCACCGCAAGATCATATATCATCACCATCACAAGAGGAAAAAAACATGAACACCCAACAGGACAAACAGGACGAAGCCGAAACCCAGACCGGCGGTGCTTTTCAGCGCCCGCAGCAAATGCAACGCGCCATGACCGGCAATTTTGCGGGCACATACGGCACGGCCAAAACCCCGACAACCGACACGCGCAACGGTGACGAGCGCCGTCTGGTAATCGGTCAGGGCATCACCATGTCCGGTGAGATCGAGTCCTGTGATCATCTGGTCGTTGAGGGGACTTTGGAAGCGGCGCTTAAAGGCGCAAGCGTTTTGGAAATCGCACAAACCGGTACGTTTTATGGTGCGGTTGAAATTCAGGAAGCAACCGTTGCCGGCCGTTTTGAAGGCGACATTGTGTGTCATGGCCGTCTGACGATCAAGGAAGGCGGATCGGTGACCGGCACGGTTTCCTATAAAGAGCTGGCTGTTGAAGCCGGTGCGGTTATTGACGGTAAGCTTAGCCCGTTGGCGGCAATGGCGGCAGCGAAAAGCGAAAAGCCTAAAGGCGCCAAAAACAGCATGGCACCCCGCAATGATAATGGCAGTGATTCCGAACTGCCATTGCATGACAAGGCAGTTGCCGCCGAGTAAATCAAAGGGATGAATAATGGACACGGGCCCGTTCGCGGGCTCGTGTTTTTTAGAAAATGGCTATTTCACTTCTGCATAAATCGCCACCTGTCTGGTGGCGCTGGTTCCGGCGGCAAAAACAGTGGCATCATGCCGCTTTGCTGGCGGTTTGCCTGACGATCCTGCCCTTGTCGGTGCTGGGGGGGATTCATGCGTCACGCACGGTTTCGATGAATGTCGCACAAGCATCAAGCGATGTGTTTGCCTCATTGCCGCTGGGCATGGATGGCTTGTCCGAACGCGATCAGGAGCGCCATCTGGTTGTTATCCGGCGGTTTATTGCGGATGATGTGGCGCGGTTGATGGCTTTGTCCGAGTCTGATCTGGTGCGTGTGATGCCTGCACCGGGACTTGAGCGCCGCGAGGGGCCTGTCACCGTGCGCCAGTATCGTTCCGATCATTGTGTTCTGGATGTTTTCACACGTCCCGATGATGCCGGACAGGATCATATTGTCGCCCATTATGATGTGCGGCGGCGGATCGCCCCCCGTCTTGGCATGGATGATTCCGCCCTTGCCCGGGAATCGGCGACACCTGATCTGACCTCCTGTCTGGCAAGCTTGCTCTAGAGCTTTTCTCTTTCAATCGTGACTGTGTTGCTTCGTCGCTCATGTACGGGTTGTACATTTCGCTCCTTGCGCCTGATCACGATTGAAAGCAATTTGCTCTAAGCATACGTATTCAAGCCGGTCAGGATTTTTGAACGGTCTTGTCTTTATAACCGCATAAATCCCTGACGATGCAATCCGGGCATTTGGGCTTGCGGGCGACACATTGATAGCGGCCATGCAAAATCAGCCAGTGATGAGCATGCAGCTTGAATTCCGGCGGGATAACTTTCTCAAGCTTTTCTTCGACTTTGTCCGGGGTTTTGCCGCGTGCCATGCCGGTGCGGTTGGCAACCCGGAAAAGATGGGTATCAACGGCGATGGTGGGGTGTCCGAATGCCATATTCAAAACGACATTGGCGGTTTTGCGTCCAACGCCGGGCAGCGAGACCAGATCATCGCGGTTTTGCGGTACGGTGCTGTGATATGTGTCGATCAAAATCCGGCTCAGCGCGATGATGTTCCTGGCCTTGCTGTTAAACAGCCCGATCGTCTTTATGTAATCGCGGACGCGGTCTTCCCCAAGCGCCACCATTTTTTCCGGTGTGTCGGCGGCTGCAAACAAGGCGGGCGTCGCCTTGTTGACTCCGACATCGGTGGCTTGCGCCGACAACACAACAGCAACCAGCAACGTAAAAGGGTTGGTATAGGTTAACTCTCCCTTAGGGGCAGGGTTTTGTTCGCGCATCCGGCGGAAAAATTCATATATGGCGTCTTTTTTCATGATTGTCCGGGATTTGGTGATGACGACAAAAAACGGATTGGCTTTGCGTGATCCGGCCTTTATGCATGTATTATGCAGGATTTTACAGACAAGATCATCGCCGAGTCCATAGATTACCTCGTTGCGCATCATCAGGAACAACCCGACCTGACGATACTGGCGGCGCGGGCGGGGTATGAGTCTGCCTATTTTCAAAAACTATTCAAAGCGCGTGTCGGTATCAGCCCTAAACGCCTTGTTCAATATATGAATCTGCGCCATGCCCGCGCTTTTCTGGAGCAGGGCGGAACGACGCTGGATGCCGCACTGGCCAGCGGTCTGTCGGGAGGCAGCCGTTTGCATGACCTGTTTACCGCGTGCGAAGCTGTCACGCCGGGGCAGGCACGTTACAAAGGGGCAGGCATGGCCGTGTCATACGGGTTTCACCCTACGCCGCTGGGGATGATGTTGGTGGCGGTGACATCAATCGGGGTTTGTTATGTGGGGTTTGTGGTTGATAATGATCATAATGTGCCAGTCGCGCGGATGATGTCGCATTTCCCATTAGCGGCATTTACCGAAAATTCCGCGCATACGCATGAAGCCGCAAACCATATTCTGGCAATCTGGACGGGGCGTGCTGATCGGGGCGGCAAGTTGCGGCTTGACCTGCACGGTACCAATCTCCAGATACAGGTCTGGCAGGCGCTTTTGAAAATTCCCTGCGGGGCGTTATGTACCTATAAAGAAATTGCGGTTGCGCTGGGTCGCCCCAAAGCCGCCCGCGCCATAGGCAATGCGGTCGGGGCAAATCCGGTATCGCTGTTGATCCCTTGTCACCGCGTGATCCGTGCAACCGGCATTATTGATAATTATGGATGGGGCAGCCCGCGCAAGAAATATATTCTGGCCATGGAACATCAGGGCGCACCGCCCGGCACAGAGTCGTTATAAATCCAGCACGTCACGCATGGTATAAAGCCCGGCGGAGCGGTCTTTGACCCATAAAGCCGCCCGGATGGCGCCTTTTGCGAACAGGCGGCGGTCTGTTGCCATGTGGCCGAGCATTAAACGCTCGCCTTCGCCGAAAAAACTGACGCCATGGTCACCGACAACATCGCCGCCGCGCTGGACGGCATAGCCGATCGCGCCGTCCGGTCTGGCGCCGGTCTGGCCGTGGCGGGAAAAGATATTTTCCGGGGTATCTTTTCCATCGGCGGGATGCCCGCGGCGTCCATTGGCGGCTGCTTTGCCAAGCGCCAGAGCCGTTCCGGACGGGGCATCGACTTTATGCTTGTGATGGGTTTCCATGATCTCAATATCGTAATCTTCGCCCATAATGGTCGCGACTTTTTCGACCAGCGCGCATAAGATCGTGACGCCGATGCTCATATTCGCAGCATAGACAATCGGCGTTTCCAGCGCGGCATCGGCAATTTCTTTTTCATGCGCTTCGTTCAAACCGGTCGTGCCGATCACCAGCGGTTTTTTATGTTTCGCCGCCAGCCAGACATGGAGTGCCGTGGCGTCGGGGGTTGTAAAATCAATCACCACATCGGCGCGTTCAAACAAAGCGTCAGGATCCTCGGTCGTAAAGAACTCATCCATCGGCGGCAGGCCGGGGCGCACTGTTCCGCCGGCCAATGACACATGCGCGCCGAAATGGTGTGATTGTAATTCATGAATGACCAGCTTTGCGACACGGCCGGTACAGCCCGTCACCCCGATCGCCAAAGAGGGGGATTTTTGTCCTGCGCCTTCACTGTCTGTTGCGGGTCTGGTCATGTGCGCTCCTGTTGCGGCGGGGTTAATCCGTCAAATCGTCCCAGAGTTCACGCATTTTTTTCATGAATCCGGAGGATTCAGGGCTGTGCTTTGTCGCCGCGTTCCCGCCCATTGCCTGATCGAGCTGTTTGAGCAGGTCTTTTTGCTTGCCGGACAAATTGACTGGCGTTTCGACGGCGACCTCAATATACATGTCGCCTTTGGCGTCCGATCGTAAAACCGGCATGCCTTGTCCTTTGAGCCTGAATTGCGTGCCGGGCTGGGTGCCGGGCGGAATTTTGACCTTGGTCTTTTTGCCGCCAATAGTCGGGACGTCAACATCGCCGCCCAGAGCAGCCACCGTCATAGGCACGGGAACACGGCCATAAAGGTCGGCGCCGTTACGTTTGAAAAAACGATGCGGCTTGATCGCGATCAGGACATATAAATCGCCGCTCGCAGCACCGCGCAAGCCGCCTTCGCCCTCGCCGGCCAGACGGATCCGTCGTCCGGTATCCACCCCGGCCGGAATTTTGATTTTCAGGGTCTTTTCTTTTTTCGATCGTCCCGTCCCGTGACAGGCTTTGCAAGGGTCGCGAATAATTTTTCCCGCCCCGCCACAGGTCGGACAGGTGCGTTCGATCGTAAAAAAGCCCTGCTGTGCGCGGACGCGTCCTGCCCCGCCGCAGGTACTACAGCTTTCCTCGCCGGTGCCGGGCGCCGCGCCGGATCCATCGCATTTCTCACAGGACTGGTTAACCGGGATTTTAATGGTGCTTTCCCGCCCCAGATAAGCGTCTTCGAGGCTGATCTCCATGGTATATTGCAGGTCCGACCCGCGGCCGCCTGCCTGCGCGCGGCCACCGCCACCCATAAAGTCGCCGAACATATCTTCAAAAATATCGGAAAAAGCATTTCCGAAACCGGGGCCGCCCGCCCCGCCGCCGCCATTCTCGAAGGCTGCTGCGCCATAGCGGTCATAAGCGGCGCGTTTTTGATCGTCTTTCAGGACATCATAGGCTTCGTTGATTTCCTTGAATTTTTGTTCGGCATCCTTGTTGTCTTTATTTTGATCCGGATGATATTTCATCGCCAGCTTGCGATAGGCTTTTTTTATCTCATCCTTGCCGGCTTTGCGGTCAACGCCGAGTGTTGTGTAATAGTCATCAGCCATGTCTTATCGTCCCGATTTTTTCGCGTGGCGCAAGCGGCCATATGATTTCTCTTACATTGTCGCATAATGCCGCAAAAACCCCGCTCTTTTTTGCCGTGGGAGCGGTTATGCCTGCCTGCCGCATCAGATAACGGTTATAAGCCTGACGTTGCGGGCGGGTTTTCAAAAAACGGTAAGCCTGCCCGGCCAGCATAAAATGCCGCCGCGCCGCGACCGGATCGCGCGGGTGGCGATCCGGATGCCAGCGTTTGGCCAATGCCAGATAGGCGCGCCGAACGTCATCATCCGTGCAATGCGGCGAGACGCCCAGCACCCCATACCAGCTTGGTGGCATTTTATGACGCGTGACGGCACGATTCATCTGGCTCAGGCTTTTTTCTGGTCGTCATCGTCATCAACGGTAAAGTCGGCTTCGACAACGTCATCGTCCGCTTTTTCGTCTTCAAGCTCAAGATCGACAACCCCGTCATCAGACGCCTTTTCGGTATCGGCATCATCAGACGCGCCGGCATTTTTTTCCTGCGCCTTGCGATAAGCAAGCTCGCCGAGCTTCATGGCGATCTCCATCAATGACTGTGCTTTTTGTTCGATGGCATCTTTATCGTCACCATCCAGCACGTCTTTGAGCGCGGCAATCGCCGCTTCAGCGTCTTTTTTCTCGCTGCCCTCAACGGAATCTCCCAGCTCGGAAATGGTCTTCTCGACCTGATTGATCTGGGCTTCCGCCTGATTGCGGGCTTCGACCAGGGCGCGTTTTTGCTTATCGGTCTCGGCATTGCTTTCGGCGTCTTTTACCATTTGTTCAATGTCTGCGTCCGACAGGCCGCCACTGGCCTGAATGCGGATTTGCTGCTCTTTGCCGGTGGCTTTATCCTTTGCCGAAACCTGAACGATACCGTTCGCGTCAATATCGAACGTGACCTCGATTTGCGGCACGCCGCGCGGCGCAGAAGGGATTCCCACCAGATCGAACTGGCCGAGCATTTTATTGTCGGCAGCCATTTCCCGCTCACCCTGAAAGACACGGATTGTCACGGCGCCCTGATTATCTTCGGCGGTCGAGAAAACCTGCGACTTTTTGGTCGGGATGGTTGTGTTGCGGTCGATCAGGCGCGTAAAGACACCCCCTAGCGTTTCAATCCCCAAAGAAAGCGGCGTGACGTCCAAAAGCAGGACATCCTTGACATCGCCTTGCAACACGCCGCCCTGAATGGCGGCGCCGTCGGCGACGACTTCATCGGGGTTGACGCCCTTATGAGGTTCTTTGCCGAAGAACTCTTTCACTGTTTCGATGATTTTCGGCATACGGGTCATCCCGCCCACCAGAATGACCTCATCAATCTCGGAGGGCTTTAGACCCGCATCTTTTAACGCCGCTTTCAGCGGATCAAAGGTGCGCTTGACCAGATCGTCAACAAGGCTTTCCAGCTTGGCGCGCGAAAGCTTGATGTTGAGGTGCTTCGGCCCGGACGCATCCGCCGTGATAAAGGGCAGGTTGACTTCCGTCTGGCTGGTGCTGGACAGTTCGATCTTGGCTTTTTCAGCTGCTTCTTTCAGTCGTTGCAGCGCCAGCTTGTCTTCGCGCAGGTCAATGCCTTGTTCTTTTTTGAACTCATCGGCGAGATAATCAATAATCCGCAGATCGAAATCTTCCCCGCCCAAAAACGTATCGCCGTTGGTGGATTTGACTTCAAAGACGCCGTCGCCGATCTCAAGAACGGAAATATCGAACGTCCCGCCACCAAGGTCATAAACCGCGATAATGCCGGACTCTTTTTTGTCCAAACCATAGGCCAGCGCGGCGGCGGTGGGTTCGTTGATGATCCGTTCGACCTCCAGCCCGGCGATTTTTCCGGCATCTTTGGTTGCTTGACGCTGGGAGTCGTTGAAATAGGCCGGAACGGTAATGACCGCCTTGGTCACTTTTTCGCCCAGATAACTCTCAGCCGTTTCCTTCATTTTTTGCAAAAGCATCGCCGAAATTTGCGACGGCGCGTATTTTTCGTCGTCAATTTCAACCCACGCATCGCCATTTTCGCCTTCAATGATTTTGAAGGGGGCTTTTTTCGCCATATCCTGTACGGACGGATCGTCAAAACGACGCCCGATCAGCCTTTTGACGGCATATAATGTGCGTTCAGGGTTGGTTACGGCCTGCCGTTTCGCAGGTTGGCCGACAAGCCGTTCGCCGTCCTTTGCAAATGCAATCATGGACGGTGTCGTCCGCGTGCCTTCGGCGTTTTCAATGACTTTTGGCTCCTTGCCATCCATAATCGCGATGCAGGAGTTGGTTGTACCAAGATCGATACCGATAACTTTGCTCATTTTAGACCTCTCTTTAGTGGCAAATTGACATGACAGCCCGGATATCCAGCACCATCACGATTCCCGATAAACGACATTTACAAGATAGCGGAATATAGCACAACATCTCGCAAATGCCAGAGCCAAACCCATAAAAATGCGATCTGAACTCTACAAATTTATACGTGAACATCAAAAAACGGATCAATAGTTTTTTTACATGGCATCATGACCGCAGATCGTCATATCAGACGGCGGATCAGGCCTCAGTATCAATCTGGTGTGTCTGCGGCTGGCCGTCATCTTTGGCCACGCCGACCCGCGCCGGGCGCAATAACCGGTCATGCAGCATATAACCCGGTTCGATGACCTGAATAATCGTTCCGGGCGGCTTGCCGCCGGACGGGCCTTCAAACATAACTTCGTGGACGTTCGGGTCAAAAATTTTCTCTTCCGGCTCGATTTTTTGGATTCCGTGGCGTGAAAAAGTCTTCATCAGCTCTTTTTCCATGGCTTCGACGCCGCTGACGATATTTTTCACAACCGTATCCGTCTCGCCGAGATCTGAGGGGATCGCATCCAGCGCCCGCCGGAAATTGTCGGAGAAATCCAGCAAATCCTTGGCAAAATCCGCAACCGCATATTTGCGGACATCTTCACGGTCGCGCAGCAAACGCTTTCTGGTGTTTTCCAACTCAGCCACTGCCCGCAACATCTGATCTTTGGCTTCGTCAAGCTCGGCCTGCAGGGCATTGATCTTTTCGATATAGGCCTGTGTGTCTTGTTGTGAGGCATCATTGTCGCGCGCGCGGCCTTCGGCGGATTCGGCATCTGCCTTATGTTCCGGGGCAGGCCGGTCATATCCGTCATGCATGTCATAAGGCAGATCGGAAAATGCCGGATCTGTAGCCTGTGCGTCTTCCGGGGTGTCGTGATCCTGATCCCGCCCCTGTGCATTTTCCGGTGTGTTGTGTGGTTTATTTTGTGGTGTGTTGTTCATGGGCTTAATCAAACATTCCGGGCGTTCTGGCAAAAACGGTCAATGGGGTCATTTCCTGTTCGTCCCCGTGCAGCCCGTAAATTGTGCGGGCGGCTTGCACTGTGCCGACCGGTGCGCCGTTCACGCTGACGCTTCCCAGACGGTTGTCGGCATCAAAGAAATAGACATAGGAACGGTCATTCAGGGGCGATGTGAAAGACGGAATCTTGTGCGACAGGGGAACCAGCCCCTTATCCCGCGCGAACGACTCTATATAAGAAGATACATCATCGATTCGCTTTGTGTCCGGTATCCACAGCAAGACGGTTCCTGGCGGGTAGAACCAGTAAGTCAGCGCCGTTGCCCGTCCCGGTATATTTGCCGGAATAAAGCGCCTGTTTGAGGCAAGATTTTCGGCATCGGGTATCAGGGTAACACGATGTTCACGCAGATCGACCTTGTAGATATTCATCGATCTACGGTTGTTGAAACGAATGCGTTTTGTGCCGTTTTGTTCCAGCATCTCACGCGACAGGGCAATATCGGCATGCATGGACTGGGACGATGTATCGCATTCAATATGGGCATATTGCGGCTGGTTGCGCATATCCATCATCATTTCCGTGATTTCAATTTCCAGCGCATCGGCGGCAAAGGATGCCTTATAGCCATATTCGCCGAAATCGCCGCATCCGCTGATACTGAAATCATGACCGATCCGCAAAACGAACTGATCTGGCTCCATCCCTTCGAGGCGGAACAGCGATATTGTGTTCCGCACCGGTAATAAAGGCTTGTATTTGTTGGAGTAGGGGACGCCCTGTGCGTCATAGGGGTTAAGCATATCCGCGCCGCTCTGGACGGGGAGCTGTGCCTGCGCCGCGCCTGATCCGGTGCAGATCATCGCCGCCAGCATCATCGCAATCGCCAGAATCGCAGTGTAAAAGCCGTATTTCATATTATTTATGCCCCTAATCGTGACCCGTAAACAAACCGGGATAATCTTAACGGTAAAGCAGTGCTTTCGTAAATCCCCCAAAATAATTTTATCAAGAGCCCAAAATACGGGTCATGACTTTGGATGTGTAGTCCAGAATGGGAATGACGCGGCTATAATTCAGGCGTGACGGGCCAATGACGCCGATCGCCCCGATAATCCGGTTTTCCTGGTTTTTATAGGGCGAGATCACCATAGACCATCCGGAATGCTCGAACATTTTATTCTCGGTGCCGATGAAAATCTGTACACCGTCGGCATCCTGCGCCGATTCTAGCAAGTGAGCGATGGTTTCTTGTTCCTCCAGCGTTTGCAGCAAATGCCGGACGCGATCAAGATCCTCCAGCGCCCTGACATCCGCCAGAAGCCGCGACTGGCCGCGAATAATCAAATGGCCGTCCATGCCTTCGGGTGGTAACAGGGCAATCCCCTGCGCGACCAGACGGGCTGTGATTTCATCAATCTGGGCGCGGCGCGAGCCGATCTCCGCCATAATGTCGTGCAATGCCTCGCCGACCGTTCGCCCGGCCAGCCGGTCATTCAGGTAATTCGCCGCCGCCACCAGCGCCGCTGCCGGGACATCGTCTTCAGTTTCCATGACGCGGTTTTCAACCAGCCCGTCCTGCATCACCATGACGGCCAGAACGCGCCGCCGGTCAAGCTGCACAAACTGGATCTGGCGCAATGGCTTGTCGGTTTTCGGCGCAACGACCAGCCCCGCCCCGGATGACAAGCCCGACAGCATGCTGGTGGCATGTTCAAACAGCGTATTCATCGACTGGCCGTTCATCTGGCATCGTGCCTCGATCGCCATGCGTTCATCATCGGTCAGGTCGCCGATTTGCATCAATCCGTCAACGTAAAAGCGAATCCCGCTTTGGGTCGGCAGCCGCCCTGCCGAGGTGTGCGGCGCGAATAACAGCCCTTCGGATTCAAGTTCAGCCATCACATTGCGGATGGTCGCGGATGACAGGTTCAGCCCCAGCCGGTCGGAAATCACACGCGAACCGACCGGCTCGCCCGTCTCCAGATAGGCGTCCACGATAAAGCGCAATACGGCTTCGGCTCTGTCATTCAACGCACGGATCATAATATCTTTATTTATATGGCACTGCGCCCGAAAAACAATGACCAAAAGAAACAAAATTGACAAATCGGGCGTGACGTATACATTCGGGCGCGTCGCAGGAACGCATTGTGAATGATCCGTAAAGCGCAAACCCCCCAACAAGAAAGGCAATATCCTTATGAGCAGACCTTCAGGCCGCACCCCGCAGGATTTAAGACAGGTCGAACTGGTGACGAATATATCCAAACATGCCGAAGGCTCGTGCCTTGCGAAATTCGGCGATACGCATGTGTTATGCACGGCCAGCGTCGATGAAACCATACCATTTTGGCTGCGGGGGCAAGGGCGCGGCTGGGTGACGGCGGAATATGGCATGTTGCCGCGCTCAACCGGCAAGCGCATGGATCGTGAGGCGGCCAAAGGCAAGCAATCGGGACGGACGCTGGAAATTCAGCGCCTGATCGCCCGTTCCCTGCGCGCTGTTGTTGATCTCGAAGCGCTGGGCGAGCGCCAGATCAAGGTGGATTGCGATGTTATTCAGGCTGACGGGGGTACCAGAACAGCCGCCATCACCGGCGGTTATGTCGCTTTATATATGGCTTTGCAACATCTGACATCCTTGCGTGCCTGTCATAAAATGCCCGTCATTGACAGTGTTGCGGCGATTTCCTGCGGCATTGTCGGCGGAATGACGGTTCTGGATCTGGATTATGATGAAGATTCCTCAGCCGATACGGATGCGAATTTTGTCATGACCGGCAAGGGAGGCATTGTTGAAATTCAGGGAACCGCCGAAAAAGAACCCTTTTCCGAAGCCGAATTTCTTGCCTTGTTTAATCTGGCCAGAACGGGGTGCGCGACCCTGACCGATCTCCAGAAAGCCGCGCTGGAGGGCGGAAACTGATATGGCGCGCCTTTTAACAGGGCAAAAGCTGGTTCTAGCGACTCATAATCAGGGGAAAATATCTGAAATTGGCACGATGCTGGCGCCTTTTGCCGTCACGGTTATATCTGCTGCTGATTTGGGATTGCCCGAGCCTGACGAAACCGGTGACAGTTTTGCCGCAAATGCGTCTCTCAAAGCGCTGGCGGCGGCACAGGGTTCAGGACTTCCGGCACTGGCTGATGATAGTGGTCTGGCGGTGGCGGCGCTGGATGGCGCGCCCGGTATTTATTCGGCGCGCTGGGCGGGTACGCATAAGGATTTTCAAGCTGCTATGCAGCGCGTTCACGATATGATGGGCGATCATGCGGATCGGCGGGCGGCTTTTGTCGCCGTTCTGGCGCTGGCATGGCCGGACGGGCATGTTGCGCTGTTTGAAGGCCGCAGTGAAGGTGTGCTGGTATGGCCGCCGCGTGGCGATGGCGGCTTTGGTTATGATCCGATATTCGTGCCGGACGGCGACACGCGCAGCTATGGCGAAATGCCGCCCGCAGACAAGCGCAAAACCAGTCACCGTGCCCGTGCGCTGGAACAAATGCTGGTGGCCTGTTTTGATCGGGACGCATCGTTATGAATGCGCCTGAATCCTCGTTTGGGGTTTATGTCCATTGGCCGTTCTGTGCGGCAAAATGCCCTTATTGCGATTTTAATTCTCATGTGAGGGATCGTGTCGATCAGGCCGCATGGCGCAAGGCGCTGGCCGATGAGATTGCGTTTTACGCCGGTCTGACGCCGGGGCGCACTGTCACATCAATCTTTTTTGGCGGCGGCACGCCGTCCCTGATGGAGCCGGAAACTGTGGCGGCAGTGATCGCCGCGATCAGGGCGCACTGGCGGGTGGCGGAAAAAGCTGAAATTACATTGGAAGCCAACCCGACATCGGTGGAAGCCGGTCGTTTTTCAGGCTTCGCGCAGGCCGGGGTTAATCGTGTGTCGCTGGGGGTGCAGGCATTTAACGATGATGACCTGAAATTTCTGGGGCGGCAGCATGATCTGGCGCAGGCTATGGCGGCGATTGAGATTGCCAACGCGCATTTCTCCCGCACCAGTTTTGACCTGATTTACGCCCGGCCGGAGCAAAGCCCGCAAGCATGGGAGGCTGAATTGCGTCAGGCGCTGTCTTTGGCGGGGGAACATTTGTCGCTGTACCAATTGACGATTGAAAAAGGGACGCCGTTTTATACCCGCCATGCGCGCGGCGAATTTCACGTTCCCGGCGGGGATGATGCCGGCGTGCTGTATGAGCAGACCCAGACTATATTGAACGATGCAGGGATGCCTGCCTATGAAATTTCCAACCATGCGCGCCATGGCCGGGAATCGGCGCATAATCTGACATATTGGCGTTATGGCGATTATGCCGGGATTGGCCCCGGCGCGCACGGGCGGCTTGGTTTGGCGGATCGCCGTAAAATCGGCACACGGGCGCACAGCGCGCCGGAAATCTGGCTGGAACGGGTGGCTGAGAACGGCCACGGGGCGCATCCGTTCGAGGATATCGCGCCGATGCAGCGTTTTTCCGAAGCGCTTATGATGGGGTTGCGCTTGCGCGAAGGTGTACCGGCGGCACGTTTATCAGCCGAAGCCGGTAAAGACTGGCGTGACTGTGTGGATGAGGAAAAGCTGGGGCATCTTGTCGCTGAAGGGTATCTGGATGTAAACGCCGCACAGCTCACCGCCACTGATGCCGGCCGCCAGCGCCTTAACGCGCTTTTGGCTTATCTTTTATAGGCGAGGCGTTCGTCATCCCCAGCCTGTAACCTGCCCAGACGGCTACGATCCAGACAAATAACGACAGGGCGATATTCAGCAGCGCCATGTCCGGCAAGCCTTCCTGATAAAGACGCAGTGTTTCAAAGCTGAAGATCGAAAATGTTGTGTAACCGCCGCAAAATCCGGTCATAATAAAATGTTTTTCGACATTGCCGGCCACGCGCCGCCCGTCTTTACCCGCGATGGCGGCGTAATAGCCGATTAGAAATGATCCGATCCCGTTCACCGCCAGCGTATCCCACGGAAACACCAGCCCGGCATCCAGATCCAGTGCTATAACAGACGCGCCCCAGCGTGCCAGCGATCCGGCCATGCTGCCCAGTGCGATCGCTATATAAATCATGATCCCGGTTTGCAAGGGGAGGCGGGTGGCTTGTTTCATGACGGGACGACCCCGGCCAAATCTGTGAGCAGGATATCTCCCGCAAGATAACCGGCGCTTACGGCGGCGAGGCCGGGCAGGATCGTCAGTATGATATTGATCGCCGCATTGCGGGTTTCGCCGTTATAGAGAAGGGTCAGTGTTTGCAGGCTGAAAGAAGACACAGTTGTGTAGCTGCCCATAAAGCCGATCACGTAAAAATGCCACAGGCTGAGGCCGTAAAAAGCCGTTCCGGCGGGAAGGGATAACAAAAAAGCGCCGATCAGGCCAATCATAAAGGCACCAGATATATTGACGGCGATGGTTCCCCACGGTATGTCTTCGCCGCAATATTTTCCGATAACGCCGGAGAGCCAGTAGCGCACCACACCGCCGATGGCTGCCCCTGTCATAACCCCGATCAGTTCCTGCATAATGTGCCGTCCTGTGCGATTTTATGGCGTGGTCATTTGCATCAGCGCCTGCATATCAGTGCCGTTCAGCAAAGTCTGGCCTTGTTTGTTCAATTCGACATTATAAACGCGGACGGCATCGCCGCTGTCGTTTGTTTCATTTTGCCCGACCATTTGCAGGATTGTCAGGATGGTTGCAGCCTGTTGTAATTGCGCGGCTTTGCCTTCGGGAAGGGCGTCTGATTGTCCGGCGGTTTTAAGCGCCGCCAGCAGCCTGTCCATGCCCGCAATCGTCAGGCGTGATTCCCCGACCGCCCCCAGTGCCGCTTCGACATTGGCGGTGACTTTCGCATCAAGGCCGATATCATACAGGTCGTTCCGCATATAGCTGTCTCGTATGGCCATGTGGCTGCCGGCGGCGCTGAGCATTTGCGGCATGGTCATGGCCATCTGGATCATTGGAAGCTGGGGGGATTCTGCGATATGCGCTGTGTTTTTAAATGTTTCGCGCCCGGTTGCGACAAGATCGTGCAGCGGAATGTCATTCAGAGAGATATTCAGGCTGAAGCGCTGCGGCTCGATATCCTGTATGGCGGTTTCCTTGACGGCATCGGATGAAAAGCCCTGAAAGGCCAGCCCCGTATGGATACCGGCCAGATTTTGCCGCAGGCCGGAAAGGCCAAGATGAATATGTCCTTGTTCCAGCGAGAATGTCGTCGCCGGATGATCATCTCGCTCGCCGCTGTCCGAAAACAGGGATTTGACAGCTAGCCGGACAGAAAGGTCGTTAAAGGCCTGGGTCCAGAAATCGGAAAACAGGTTATATGTACCGGCCTGATGGCGGGCGCTGGCCGCCGGGTTATCGCCCGACCGGACACTTTCCTCAAGCGCCATGAGGTTTTCTTCATAGGCAGCCATGGCTTTGTGGTCGTAATCGCCGATATCAATCTGGCCGCTGATCCTGTTTGCCCGGATTTCGCCGGGCTGGCTGTCTGAATAGGCGTGGAGATTATCAACCGTCAGCGTTGTCGGCCCCGACCACAGATCGTCATTATTCGCGGTCAGGTCTGACACCATTGTGACGCGCCCCAGATCAATCGTCAGGTCATTCGTATGGTTGATGACATTAATCTGGTCGTACTGCGCATTGAATTTGTAAAAATTATCAAGGCGCGGGCTGTAAATGCCGGCAAAGCTCTGAGCGCCGATTCTGACTGTAACAGCCGGATCACCGTTTTCATCATAGGTAATGATCGGGGTCGGCATGGCGATGGTCATATTCCAGTCGCCATCCGTCCGGGCAGGCATGGCGTTGATGGCGATCATCCCGATATCCAGCATGCTTCCATCACGATCCTCGATTTTAATATGCGGGAGCGTCACAGCGTAATAATGGTCGCTTTTTTCCACGAGTATCTCGCCGTCCATCACAAGCCGTGAAGCGGTAGAATCCAGTTGGGTTTGATAGTTACTCAGAAAATCACCGACGATCGCCCGTATGTCATCACTGCGGTCTGTTGCCGCCGCGGCATCGGGCGAGAACGACAAGGCCGCAAGTGCGAATAAGGTGATAAAAAACGGCCTGTTGCGGCGTGTTTTGCGATTCGGAACCATCGTGAGCGTCCTTTATTTTGCGGTATGATCTGGCCGTTTTGAGCGTATTTAGCTGATCATAACGTATTTGCGGGATCAATCAAGCCTGCCGTCATGAGGCCGCAAGAAAGCATGAAAATCTCTGAAAAATCAGGGGCTGTGTGCCGCAATCCGCTTGCAGCCTTTAAAACAACGCCTTATAGTGCGTCCCATGTTGAATGCCGAATATAAGCAGTTTCAGTTGTCTCCCTGTGGGGGGATTACGTTCCAGCCCGCCCACGGTAACCCGATGCCGGGGTCGGTTGTCGGGCGTGTGGTCAAGGGCGAGAGCGTATTACGGCCTGCGGTCGAGGTAGATCACAGCGCCCTGCCCGAAGGGGTTGCGCCGGATGCGGCAAAGGAAAAGCTGGCAGCATGGCTGGAGATATATGTTTTTGACACGTTGCAGGGGCTGTATGCCCTGCAGGATGAAGAAACTATCCCCGCCCCCGCCCGCAGGATCGCCGATGCGTTGCATGATGCGCTGGGGGTTGTGCCGCGCGCGGATCTGGAACATGCGATTGCGGAGCTGGACGAAGAAGGCCGCCGCGCCCTGCGTAACCGCAAGGTGCGTTTGGGGCCGGTTCTGGTTTTTCTGCCCTTGTTGAACAAGCCTGCGGCTGTGCGGCTGCGGGCGCTTTTGTGGCATGTCTGGCACGGCAAAAATCTGCCGGCTGCCGTTCCGTCGGACGGGATGACGTCGCAACCGCTGGGGGATGATGCTGTGGGGGCTGATCCGGCCTATTACCGCGCGATCGGCTATCCGCTTTATGGCGGACGGGCTATTCGTGTGGATATGTTCGACCGCCTGGTCAGCGCGGTTTATGATCAGGCCGATAAAGGCGTTTTCAAAGCGCGCCACGATATGGCCGAATGGCTTGGTTGTTCGATCCCCGACCTGTATAAGGTGCTGGAGGCGATGGGGCATCAGAAAATTCACGACCCGGCGGAGCAACAAGCGGCTGCTGTCGCCGAGGATGAAAAACAAGAAGCAGGGCAAGACACCACCCCGGCAGCAGACACGCCCGCCGATTTACCTGTTGATTTGCCCATTGATTCACAGGCCGCTTCCTCTTCTGTTTTACCTGTTGCGTCACT
>SKGD01000146.1 GCA_007117665.1 Alphaproteobacteria bacterium | reverse complement strand
TTCTTTTTAAACAAATAGCCAATGCCGTTTGTATTGGACGCAACCACATCATCTTTATGCTTCATCATCGTCGGCAGGTTCAGCTTTACCCCGGCAATATCAACGCCCATTGCCTTCATGTGATGGCGCGCCTCATCATATTTCTCCGATGCCTGCAGCAGCGCCTTGGACGGAATGCAGCCGACATTCAGGCATGTCCCGCCCGGTGTCTTGTCTTTTTCAATACAGGCGACCTTGAAGCCAAGCTGCGCCGCGCGGATCGCACAGACATAGCCGCCCGGCCCGCTGCCGATTACAATAACATCATAGGATTGGTTTTTCTGCGACATGGGCTTGCGACTCCTTACAAACGGGCAATGCGGTTTTTTCCAAAAAGATGTTACCGCCCGCCCCCGAAGATTCAAGCATAAATGTCGTGATTTTGCATTAGAGGACTATTTCAATGCCGTCATAGGCCAGTTCGACCCCGTCAGGCAGTTTTGCCGAGATCGAATCATAATCCATCGTATGATCCATGTGGGTCAGGATCGCCCGTTGCGGTTTAACGCGCGCGATCCATGCCAATGTCTGCTCCAGATAGGAATGGCTCTTATCCTTGTTGAACTCGCAGTTACATTCCACGATCCAGACAGCCAGATTTTGCAGATGATCGAAGCTTTCTTCAGGGATTTCATTAACATCGGTCGCATAGGCAAAATCCCCCACGCGTAAGCCGGTACATTCCATGCGGCCATGCATCAGGGAGAACGGCATCACATCCATCCCCCCCACATTAAAGCCGTAGAAAGGCCTTATTTCATGCCATAAAGGCCGCCCGGAGCCGCTATATTCGACATTAATCGCCGGATCATTCTGAAACCACCATAGCTTTTCGATTTCCTGTCGTGTCCGGCGCGTCGCATAAAGCGGCAGGTTGCGATCCGTGTAATAACGCATCAGCATCGGCAGGTGAAAATTTCCCGTAATATGGTCAGCGTGACCGTGCGTATAAAAAACGCCATCGAGCAAACGTATGTTGTGCTGTTCAGCCTGCTGGCGGAAATCAGGCCCCATATCGACCAAAAGCCGCGCATTATTATCCTCGATCAGGATCGAAGGACATAAACGCCGGTTTTTCGGGTTTTCGGGGTTACACGCCCCCCAGTCACCGCCAATGACCGGAACGCCATAAGCCGAACCGCACCCCAGCACTGTTATTTTCATGATATTTTTCCTGTGGGAGCGCACGTAACCGTTTTAAGGCGCTGTTTTGTGTTTGTGTTTGTGTATTTATCGAGCACACCATCTTTGTAACTTTCAAGTCTGGGGCTTACCTGTTTATGAATATCCGGATAAAGCGTTTCAAGCGTTACATCCAAAAACGTCATCATATTATCGATCTTGTCAAAACCGGGGGGCTGAAAAAGCATCTTCCCCAGCATATCGCCGCATGCGACCAGCTGCGGGTTATTACTGGCGGCGCAATCCGAAAGGACTTTATCCGCTGCATACAGGCTGTCATCAACGAAATGTGTCTGCGCGAAAGGACGTAACATCTCCGTACACAGTCCCATCAAATGATTATTATCTTTAAGCGCGCGTCCCCGTTGTCCGCGAGTCAGATGCTTGGCCATGATATTCATCGTTACCATCATATCATCGACCAAAAACAATGTTTTTTCTGCAGGGTCTGTGCCTTCAGTCACTTTCTTGAAAAACAGTTCTGTGTTTTGCGGTATATCGCTTTTCCGGTTCTTCGCACAATCGAGCCAGCAATAATCATCATCCGCATGATAGACCCTGACCGTATCCAGAACATATGATTTAGGCTCTATCCCTTTAAGAGCCATATAAAAGTCGAACTGGAAGACTTGATTATCTTGCGTCGTGCACAAAAACATAAACCCGACCCCGCCATAATCTTTCACCAGTTTGTCATGGCAAGACACAAGAATATCTGATCCCTTGTTTAAAAACGCGCAAATCTCATTGTAAACATCTTCAACCTTGTCCGGCTCAACGACCGTAAACAAATCAATGTCAGAATAAATATCTGCCTCCCCTTTACAGAAAGAACCGCGCAGATAAGCCTCAACCATCCCTTTGCTTTCAAGAGCTGCGATTGAATCCGCCAGAATCTTAGCCTGCGGCAAATGATCCTGCTTCGTTCTTTTCAAAAAAGACCCGATGTCTTCGTCAAGCTTTGGGTTGCTGACATTCCATACGTCCTGTAAAGCCGGCTTGCTCATCGATGTTCGTACCCCTGATTAGATGTTATAGTGATGTCTGTGATGTTGATCCTGGCGGCGCAACTGGCGCATAAATTCTTTTTTATGCGCAACATACTCTTCTTTGCTGTAAGGAAGCGCGGGCTCCATTTTTTGAGCACGGCGTGCCTCCAGCAACAAATCCAGCGCCTGTGATGCCTGATCAACGACCTGAATATTATATTTGTCAAAGTCGTCCTTAGGGATCATCTTCAGGAACGGATCATAAATCCCTTGATGATTGACAATAATCAGCGGCCTGTTTTGCGTTTCGTAAATCCCCGCCCGGCGCATCAGCACAGAAGCAGCAATTTCCTGAATAGTGCCCGCTCCGCCCGGCAAAACGACCTCGGCATGGGCATTTTGCAATTCATGCATGCGCTGGTAGATCGTCGGATAAACCGCCCAGTAATCATTGAACTTGCAAAGCCCTTCTTCCTGAGCAGTATCAACGCACTGGATGCTGGCGACATGGGTTTTTGGTGCGCCTTCCAGACCCTGCCCCTTGAGAAACGCGTCAAAACCTTCCTTAACCATGCGGACACCTTCGCTGGTTTCGATCATCAGCCCGTCCGGCCCGGTACCGCCGCCATTTTTAACCGCAAAACCAAGGGCGCCGCAATCGAAAGAAAAGTCACGCGCCCACATTTTCATCGGATAATCGGTTGTCGAGGCCGAACAATAAACCGTGACACAGAATAAATCATCCGGGCATGTCTGGCCATCTTCGATAAAATTATAACTTGGCACCTGATCAGGATGATACTCGGCAAAGGCCTCATCCATCTTTTGCCGTAAATTCTCACCCGGCGCGACAACCCCATCCAGAATTTCATCCGGCATTTCAGGGATCAACCCCCCCGCATAAGTCTCAAGAATTTTGATATAGGGCCGCCATGTCGGACAATCCATCACCAGCAAAGGCTTGGAGGTGACAGCCTTGTCATTGATCTGACGTCCTACAATCAACGAGAAAAAGGTAAAGGTTCGCGACCAGAAACTCTCCTCACCTTTGAGCTTGCGGTGATCGGGGGTCAACAAAAAGCCGTCCGCACGCAAGGTAAAGTTATAAAAATTATTGAGCGCACAGGGCATATTTTCAGACGTGCCGTCTTCACACGGCAACTCATGAACCCGTAAACGCGACACATCAAAACGTCCGCCATTACCATGCTGCAGATTATAGTGCCCCTTGAGTGCGCGACTGTCCTTCTTCGGCAGGCCCGACCCTGTTATGCCGGCATGGATGCTTTGCTGGGTACCGATGCGCCATGATTGTCCGGCCTGTCTGGTAAAATGAGCGGTCAGCCCGTCAGGTCTTTTTTCATAGCGGACAAACCCAATCGTTCTGGCAGCCGCCTTGACAAGCTGTGCCGTAATGCTGTGCTGGGGGATATAATGGGGGTTCTCGGCTTTTGTCCGGCGCTCCGGGTCATGACGCGGAACAAGGAAGTTTTTGCTATCAACCGCGCGCACATCCGGACGCGGCGAGAAGATCAAATCATCTTCTGTTCGGCTTTGCAGGAAATGAGCCGGTACCTGATCCAACATTTCTTCAAAAGACGCGCCGTTTTCGATCGCCGTAACAAATTGCTTCAACGGTACAATCATCGCCGTGCCGCGATTCCACGACAAAGTCGACACTTTGGGGGTTTCTTCTCCCGCCAAAAGCTTTTCCTGATAACGACGCTCAAAAACAGACTCCATACGCCTGAACAAGCCGCGTGTTCCGCGCACCCCGTCAAAAGGCTGGTTTTGCATTGCGTTAATCACATTTTTAAGCTCGGCGCCGGGGCCATGACTCTTATACGGGTTGACGCGATAGCTGCAATTTTCAAACTCCTCGCCATCGGTCAGATTTTCTTCGGTTTCGAGGCCGCTATCATCAAACCATGCTACGGCCTTATCGAGATCAAACCCTTTTGATTCCAGTGCCTCACGAAAAGCAGCAGGCCCGTAAAAATCACGCACATGCCGATAAAACTTGTCCAGCTTCTCAAGCAAGTTGCCCGTATAGGAATAGCTGCGCTCGTCCGCGCCTTCGGGCTTGTCGAATAATTGCTGGAACCAGCGACACTCGACATCGGTACCGCGGCGGTTAAAGACCTTTTTATAATCGAGAACCTTTTTGCGATTGCCCGTCACAAAAAAGACCGTTGAGCCGGGGGTCAGGATTTCAGGCATCGTGCCGGTGCCGGCTTTTTTGCTTTTATCCGCCCCCAGCACATTTTCCAGAATTTCGCACGTATCATGCCGCGTATCCGTCACCGTGCAATTTGGAACCTCGTTCAGAAAATCGCCAAGCGCCGCAACAACATGCTTCCAGTATCCATTATCATTTTGCAAAATGACATGCTTGTCGCCTGTTTCGATGGCGGCATCATCCTGCAGGCGCAAAAAACGTACAAACTGGTACAACTCCGCAATACCGCCCTTCGTCAGAACAAAACAGTCAGCATCCTGCAACTGATCCAGATTATCCTGATAGTAACGATAAGACGGATCAACGCCGAATACTTTATAATTCTCTATTTGCCGTTCCGACAACAGCTTACCCAGATCATTCGCTTCGGACGTCAGTTGCTTGGGTAACGGCTCACGGGTTGTGATCCCCTTATAAAGCAAAACCTCTTCGGGAACTTCACCCGCCAGCATGACGTAAGATTTTGGTTCTTCGCATAAAAAACCCGCACGATACATGCGGGTCATTTGTTTATACAGCCATGACTGGTCGGACTCATCGGGATTCAGGGC
>SKGD01000103.1 GCA_007117665.1 Alphaproteobacteria bacterium | reverse complement strand
GGGGATGTTTGTAAAAAGCGCGCAGAGCATAGCCGTCGCTATGGTCAAGCGGTTTGAGCAAACAGACACGAAAATTTGCCGCGCCCTTTCGGGTGACAAAACAAAAAGAAATTAGCATCATTTTTCCCGCTTGAATATGCTTTGGCATGTCCCGCGCGTGAAAAACTTGCTCCTTTCTTTTTGTTTTGTCACAGAATTGCATGAAAGCTGTGAGTTTTGATCCTAAGCCGTGACATAGATTATACGCTCCGTTTTGCAGGGTTATCCCGGACGACATGAGATTTTCACGGAGAATTCTGTGCCTGATTCGGAAGAATTTTCAATACTTACCTTCCCACCATGCAGCGCGGCAAGTTCCCGTACAAGACTTAGGCCAATTCCGGTTCCCGGAATATCCTTGGCTTCCGGGGCGCGGTAGAACCGATCAAAAACAAGGCCTTGTTCTTTTTCGGGGATCCCCGGCCCGTTATCTTTGACGAAAAGCCGCAGCGTGCCACTCTCAAATGCCGCCCCGACATGAATGACGGGACGGGAGCCGGAAAATTTTATAGCGTTGGACAGAAGATTCCCAAGAATATGACGAAAGACCACACGGTCAATCATAAGCCGTTCCGGCAGGTCTTGCAGATCGTAATGCAGTTTGACGCTGGCTGATAGCTCGGTATAGTCACGGCACAGCGAGAGAATCTCGTTCTTTATATTGAGGCTCTGAGGTACCAGCTTCATTTGGCCGTTATCCATTGCGCCTTCGGATAAGATCCTGTCCATCGTCTCGGTCAGGCGTGCGACACCACTCCGGATGGTTTCCAATCGCTTGTGCGCGCTGTCAGGCGCTGCTTTCAATTCTCTGCGGATCAGTATCTGGGCGTTGCCGTCAATGATGCTCAGCGGTGTGCGAAACTCGTGAGAGACCATATTTAGAAATTGTTTTTGTATGGCACTTGCTTCTTGTTCCCGTGTCAGGGTACGCGCCAGCTCGTCGGTTTTTTCGACCAGTTTCTTTTGTTGCCTGACATAGTCGGTGATGTTGGTTGTTGTTACGACAGACCCCTGCCCCTGAGGCAGGCTTTTTGCCGTGACCCGCCAATAACGGCCATCATCGAGGCGGAACTCAATAGAGCCGTCATGCTCTTTCCAAAAATTTTTCATCACCTCATAGCGAGAGTCGCCCGGCTTGACATTTTGCTCGGCGCTGCACATTTCAAAGGCTTCCATTCGTCCGATTCCGGGCACCAGATAAGGCGCGCTCCGAGGATATGCGATTTTATAATGTTCGCTGGCGAAGAACAGACGATCCTGACTGTCAAAAACGATCATGGCATCGGGGCTTGCCGTCAGGGCGGCCTTAATGCGCGCAAACTCATCCTGCATTACACGGCTTTGTTGCGCCTGCACACCCTTTGCAATTCTGTTGGTCAGGACGGTGTGAATATCGGCATTGCCGACCATAGCGATATCAAGCACGGAATCATATCCGTTCGTCATGATTTTTATTCGTTGGTGTGGGTCGACCTCATCGGTCAGGGCAATGATATTTGCTGTGACATCGGGGTCGTCTGCACATATGCGGATCGTTTTGTGTGTCTGGTCGTCCGTGGTATGGGTCACAATAACCATCAGCGCGCACTGTTTTGCGTGGTGCAGGATATCATCATGCGATAAGGCCGTGATAATTTCGATTTTTCGGTTGGACAGCGCCAGCCATATCGTTTTTGTCAGCTCACGATGTTCACAGTCCCCGTAAATAAGGACTTGTGGCGCTTCAGCATGCGGCGCAAAAGACTGTTCTGAATGTTCTGTCATCATCTTTTGTATTCATTGCCCGGAATTGTCCGGGGCGGCTTCGCGTGTCTCGATCCGGTCAAATTCAAAACTGAAAAAGGTCAAAGCTATTTCTTGACAGCATAAACGCTTTGCGTATATAACGCACGTTCATTATTCCTAAAATACAGGTGATAAAAAGATGTTCGCAGTAATTCGCACAGGTGGCAAGCAGTACAAGGTTGCCAAAGGTGACAAGATCCGGGTCGAAAAACTGGAGGCCAAAGAAGGCGCCAGCGTTGATTTTGACGTGCTTTACGCCGAAGGCGGAAAGAAAGCAAAAGTAACGGCCAAGGTGATCGAGCAGTTCAGAGACAAGAAAGTCATGATTTTCAAGAAAAAGCGCCGCCAGAATTACCGCCGTAAAATCGGCCACAGGCAGCCTTTGACATTTATTGAAATCACTGATGTTAAAGCAGCTTAACAGGAGTTTTTGATATGGCACATAAAAAAGCAGGTGGTAGTTCCCGTAACGGACGCGATTCAGCCGGACGCCGTCTTGGCGTCAAGATTTTCGGCGGCGAACAAGCTGTTGCAGGCAATATCATTATTCGCCAGCGCGGCACGAAGTTCCAGCCCGGCATGAATGTCGGCCTTGGCAAGGATCATACGATCTATGCGCTGGTTGACGGCAATGTCCGCTTTTCAACCGGACGTAACGGGCGTCAGTGCGTGAATATTGATCCCGCGAACGGCAATGACGCGAAACAGGCTGCAAAATAAGCGTCCTGTCACAGTCTTTGATCAAAGGGGGAGCCTGGTCTTCCCCTTTTCTTTATGAGGACCCGGCCATTATTCCGGCCATTATTATTGTAAGACGATTAAGGCAATGAAGTTTCTCGATCAGGCAAAAATATATCTTGAGAGCGGTAATGGCGGGCCGGGCTGTGTCAGTTTCCGGCGCGAGAAATATATTGAATATGGCGGGCCGGACGGCGGTAATGGCGGCAAAGGCGGCGATGTGATTTTTGAAGTCGTCAAGGATCTGAATACCTTGATCGATTTTCGTTACCAGCAGCATTTTCGTGCCAAAAGCGGACAAAACGGGATGGGAAAGAACCGCACCGGTGCTGGCGGGGCAGATTGCATTATCAAGGTTCCTGTCGGAACCCAGATCCTTGACGAAGATAAAGAAACGATCTTGATGGATTGCATGGAAGCCGGTCAGCGCTATGTATTTTTGCGCGGCGGTGATGGCGGTTTTGGCAATGCGCATTATAAAAGCGCAACCAATCAGGCGCCCCGTAAGTCCACGCCGGGCTGGCCGGGCGAAGAGCGCGCTGTCTGGCTGCGGTTAAAGCTGATCGCCGATGCAGGGCTGGTCGGGCTGCCCAATGCCGGGAAATCGACCTTTCTGGCCAGCGTTTCAAGAGCCAAACCTAAAATAGCCGACTATCCTTTTACAACGCTGCATCCTAATCTGGGCGTGGTCAAGGCCGGAGATTACAGCTTTGTGCTGGCTGATATTCCGGGTCTGATCGAAGGTGCGCATGAAGGAAAAGGATTGGGCGACCGGTTTTTGGGGCATGTCGAGAGAACATCCGTTTTGCTGCATTTGATTGATGCAACGCAAGACGACTTGCCTTCGGTTTATCAGGCTATCAGGCAGGAATTGGCGGCTTACGGTCACGGTCTTTGTGAAAAACCTGAAATTGTCGCAATTAACAAATGTGACGCTATTGGCGACGAGCTGGCAGCAGAACAGGCAAAAGAGCTGCAAGACGCAATCGGACAGCCGGTCTTTTGTATTTCCGCCGTCTCCGGTGCGGGGGTTGATGCTGTTTTATTCGCGCTGGCCGATCAGGTCCGTGCTGCAAGGGCGGCGGTGGATGTCGAGATGCAGGACACAGGATCAGAATAAAAGGTCAATCCTGCTTTTTCCTGAAGATGTGTTTCCAAGCTTTTATTATCGAGTCATAATGGCCGGATGAATCAATGACCCATGATAATCTGGAGGGCCGCTTATGCGTACCGATACCCCGAAAACAATTTATCTGAAACATTACGAGAAGCCGCATTATCTGGTGCCGCAGCTCGATATGGTGTTTCGGGTTTTTGACGAGCATACGCTGGTGAAAGCTGTCCAGACGCTCGTGCGCGCGCCGCATGCGCCGGACGGGAGCGATATCGTGCTGGATGGCGAGCATCTGGTTTTGAAATCGGTGATGCTGGATGGTGTGTTGCTTGATGAAGGCGATGGCTATGATGTCGATACAAAAAGCCTGCGGATCAAAGCGCCAGCCGGCAAAGACCGCTTTACGCTGGAAATTGAAACGGAAATCGATCCGGCGGCGAATACGCGCCTTGAAGGACTTTATAAATCCGGCGGTAACTGGTGCACGCAATGCGAGGCCGAAGGGTTTCGTACGATCACCTATTTTCAGGATCGCCCCGATGTGATGAGCGTTTTTACCGTGCGGATCGAGGCTGATAAAAAAACATGCCCGGTTTTGCTTTCAAACGGCAATCCCGCCGGTCAGGGAGACTTAGAGGGAGGCCGCCATTATACCGTCTGGCATGACCCCTTCCCCAAGCCTTGCTATTTGTTTGCGCTGGTCGCCGGTGATCTGGTGCATATTGAGGATCACTTTAAAACCATGTCGGGACGGGATGTGACCCTGCGGATCTATGTGCGCGAGGGAGATCAGGATCAGTGCGGTCATGCGATGGAATCCCTGAAACATTCCATGCGCTGGGATGAAGAAAAATATGGCCGGGAATATGAGCTTGATCTGTTTAATATCGTCGCGGTCAGCGATTTTAACATGGGCGCGATGGAAAATACGTCGCTGAATATTTTTAACACGGCGCTTGTGCTTGCCCACCCGGAAACAGCAACTGATGCCGATTTTGAACGTGTCGAAAGCGTCATTGCCCATGAATATTTCCACAACTGGACGGGCAACCGCGTGACGTGCCGTGATTGGTTTCAGCTTTCGCTGAAAGAAGGGCTGACGGTGTTTCGTGATCAGGAATTCAGCGCCGACATGAATTCGCGCGGTGTGAAGCGCATTGACGATGTGGCCTTGTTGCGCCGGATGCAGTTTGCCGAAGATGCCGGTCCCCTCGCCCATCCGGTGCGACCGGATAATTATATTGAAATCAATAATTTCTATACGGTGACTGTCTATGAAAAGGGCGCGGAGTTAATCCGCATGCAATATAACCTGCTGGGGGATGAAACATACCGCAAGGCGACGGATTTATATTTTGAGCGCCATGACGGGCAGGCTGTGACTTGTGAAGATTTTGTCAAATGCATGGAAGATGCGTCCGGGCGGGATCTGTCGCAGTTTTTCCTGTGGTACAAGCAGGCAGGAACGCCGGTCATCAACGCCGCAGGGCGTTATGATGAATCGCAGCAGCGTTACGTTCTGACGCTGCGCCAGTCTCTTGCGGACACGCCCGGCCAGACAGGCAAAAAGCCGATGCATATTCCGGTTCTGGTTAGTCTGGTGGGGAATGACGGTACCGATCTGGCCGAGGCAATGCTGGAGTTGCGTGAAGAGTCACAGGACTTTGTGTTTGAGAATATTCCGCATAAGCCGGTTCCTTCGATCCTGCGCGGTTTCTCGGCGCCGGTGAAGCTGGAGAGTGATCTGACTGATGATGATTACCGTTTTTTGATGGTGCATGATTCTGACGGGTTTAATCGCTGGGAAGCCGGTCAAAAGCTGGGGTTGAGCGTTATAAACCGGATGATGGCGGGGGCGGATGTGCCGTCTTCTTATCTGGAGTCTTACGGTGCGCTGCTGGATTACGCTCTGACGCCGGGCGTTGACAAGGCGCTGATGGCGCGGGCGCTGCGCGTGCCGGATATTCACGCCATTGCCCAGACTCAGGACATTGTTGATCCAAGCAAAATTCACGAGACACGAAACAGGCTGCTGGACGCGTTGCATGATCGCTATGCGGACAGGTTGCAACAGCTTTATGACGCCAATCACGATGAAGGCGCTTTCAGCCCGGATGCGGCTGCCATGGGGCGGCGCGCCCTCAAGAACCATGCCTTGTCGATGCTGGTGCATAAGCGCCGCAAGACAGACGCAGTCCTGTGTAAGGCACAATATGATTCCGCGACCAATATGACCGACCGTATGGCGGCGTTTTTGGCGCTGGCCGGGATTGACTCGCCGGAACGTGATGCGGCGATTGCCGATTTTTATGCGCGTTTCCGGCAATATCAACTGGTGATTGACAAATGGTTTGCTGCACAGCTTTTGCCGGTGCGTGAGGATACGATCCATATTGCCAACAGCCTCAAAGCCCATGAGGATTTCACAATGAAAAACCCGAACCGGGTGCGGTCGCTTTACGGCGCGCTGTGCATGAATAATCCGGTGGCGTTTCATCACCCGGACGGGCATGGCTATGATTTTCTGGCGACAGCAGTCATGGAGCTGAACGAGATTAATCCGCAAATTGCCGCACGTTTGCTGACGCCCTTGCGTGAATGGCGGCGTTATACGCCTGACAGGCAGGCAAAAATGCAGGGCGCGCTGGAGAAAATTGCTGCCCTGCCCGGCCTGTCCCCGGATGTGTATGAGATTGTCACGAAAAGTCTGAAAGCTGCCTGATGCTGGATTTTTCGCTGGAAGACGAATATGAAGGAAATGTCGCCGGGATTGATGAAGCCGGACGCGGCCCTTTGGCCGGGCCGGTGGTTGCGGCTTGTGTCTATATCCCCCCTGCCTTGCGCCAAGATGATTTTGTGCGGGCGATGAATGACAGCAAAAAACTGAGCGCTGCTAAGCGCGAAGCGTTATATCAGCATATTCTTATGAAATGCCCGTACGGGGTCGGTCTGTGCGAGGCTGCGGATATTGACGCGCTCAATATTCACCATGCGACATTACAGGCTATGAAACGCGCTTATGATGCCATGGCGCTTTCTATGGATATGGTGTTGGCTGACGGCCGATTTACACCGGCTCTGACTGTTTCGTGCCGGGCGGTTATCAAGGGAGATGCGCTTTGTACATCGATTGCCGCCGCGTCGATTGTCGCGAAAGTCACGCGTGACAGGATGATGCGGGACATGGATGAAGCGTATCCGCATTATGGCTGGGCGCGTAATGCCGGATATGGCACGAAAGCGCATCTGGAGGCGATCGAAACGCACGGTATTACGCCATATCATCGCCGTTCTTTCGCGCCGGTGAAAAATTTTCTGGCGCACGGCACGACTCGCAAAGCCGCATAAGCCCTTGATCCGACTCACAATTTTGAATCTCAGGACTCTTGTTTAGAGTCTTGATTCTATTCAATGAATCTTATTTTATTCTTGACGACGAATCGCTTTTGACTCATGATCGCCTTTCCAAAAAGAAAGGAACGTGTAGATGTCGAGTCAAAAAACAGCCTTATCAACAGAAAATAAGATTTTATCCGGTGATTGTGTCGCCCTTATGAATGACTTGCCGGAAAAGACGGTTGATATGGTTTTTGCCGACCCGCCTTATAATTTACAGCTAAATGGTGATCTGCACCGTCCCAATAACTCCCGCGTTGATGCGGTTGATGATGATTGGGATCGGTTTGACAGCCTGAAAACCTATGATGAGTTCACCGAAAAATGGCTGAAAGCCGCGCGCCGCACGTTGAAAGATGACGGTACGCTGTGGGTGATCGGCTCTTATCATAATATTTTCCGTGTGGGTTCGATTTTGCAGGATTTGGGATACTGGATACTGAATGATGTGATCTGGCGCAAATCCAACCCGATGCCGAATTTTCGGGGGCGGCGTTTTACCAATGCCCATGAAACGTTGATCTGGGCGGCGAAGTCGCAGGATAGTAAATATCGTTTTAATTATGATTCCATGAAAGCGCTGAACGAAGATTTACAGATGCGGAGCGATTGGTACATTCCGCTTTGTACTGGCCATGAGCGGCTGAAAGACGATGAAGGAGCAAAGCTTCATCCTACGCAAAAGCCAGAGGCCTTGCTGTACCGCACGATCATGTCCTCGACTGTGCCGGGTGATGTGGTTCTGGATCCGTTTTTCGGTACGGGCACAACCGGCGCGGTGGCAAAAAAGCTGGGGCGAAAATATATCGGCATTGAGCGTGAGGAAAAATATATCGAATATGCGCAGCGCCGCCTTGAAGGGATTAAAAAGCTTGGCGATGGAGAGATCCTCCACACACCGTCCAGACGCGAACAGCCGCGTATCCCCTTTGGCCAGTTGATCGAGCACGGGCTGATCAAACCGGGTGTCGAGTTGACCGACTCACAAGGTCGCTATCAAGCCACGGTCAGCGCCGATGGCAATATCATTGCCGGCAATATGCGCGGGTCTATTCATAAAGTCGGCGCGGCGCTTCAGGGTGCGCCATCATGCAATGGCTGGACATTCTGGCATGTTCGCAATGGCCGCCGTGCCGAGCCGATCGACACGCTCCGTCAGTCTTTGCGGCAAAGCAAGGGCGAGGAGTCTGCCTCGACATTGCAGTAACAAGGAAAGAGCGCAAGATGGCTTCTGTCTTTCCTTCTCCTTTATGTGATCCGGCTGCGCATCATAATGTTGTTTTTGTTCGCGACCTGCGTCTGGCGATGTTGATCGGTATTCTTCCTCACGAAAAAACACAGCCGCAGGAAGTTGTTATCAATATAGAGTTCTACGTAAGAGAGCATGTCTTGCCTATATCCGGTGATATTCGTGACTTTCTGGATTACAGCGTGGTCGTTGCCGGGATAAGGGAGATGGCCGCGGCGCGTCACCGGGGGCTATTGGAAGAGTTTATCCATGAAATAGCCGATTACTGCCTGCGCTTTGATCCGGTTGAATCTGTCTGTGTCCAGATTGAAAAGACGCAAGTGCTACCGGATGCAATATCGGCAGGGATCAGGATCGTAAAGGCTGCACACTAGTTAGACTCTTCGGGACTTCGTTTCCTGCCGTTTTCCTGCTGGCCGCTTTCACGGCCTGAGAGTCGCCGAAAGCGCTGATCCCTGACATTTTCGGCATAGAGGGGTTTCATCATTTCAGGGTCTGCGTAAATTTCAAAACCGTCAAGCTGGGCAAAAACGACAGCACGCTCTCCAGAGCCTCTTATGCGGGTCGTGTTCCTGTATTGCATAATGTTCAGCTTCAACCGCAAGTAAGCAACACGCTCATAACGGCTGACCTGAAGGTTTTGGGGGAGGTCGCTAAACTGCTGCCGCGACTCATCCAGATACATTTGCGCCAGTTCCGGAGCAACGGCAAACTTCTCCAGGTTGAAAGGCCTGCTTAATATCACAATGACATTGGCCGGATAGCCTGATATTTCGCCGCTTTTCCCACAAATCCTTAACGTGTGAGCTGCTCTGATGCTCAGGTCAATGCGTGTGAGGTTTTCAATGGCACTTTCTTCATCGATGTGAAAAAGAGCGTTGTTTACATCATAGCGCTCAAGGTTAATTTGTGTAACAAAGTCAAATTTTGTCGGAAACTCAGAAGCGCCCTCACGCAGAAACCGGACGGTTGCTTCACGAATTCTATTCCACTCAAAGTCGTTATTTACAAACTGCCTATAGATATCACACTCATTAATCAACAAGTAGTTATCAATCGCCTCAACGTCATTAAAATCGAACTTCCCTATGGCCCAGTAAAGGCGTGATAGCATATGGATGTCCGGCTCCAGATATTCATCCTGATCAGCAGATGCAACGTCGGCAACGATGGGCAGCTCCGCCGAAGATTGTTGTGCGGTGGATGATTTCGGCATGCCTACAGCAAAAAACAGAGCCATAGCCATCATCAGGATAAATAGTTTTTTGGAACGGGCTATATAATACATGACCTTCATGTTGTTTGTTGCGTTGCGCAAAGTATAGATGAAAGAGCGCTCTCTTCCAACTGTGAACATCACAAATAGGATTATACGCAATAAAGGTTATGAATTTATAAAAGGCACAAATTTCCTGAAGATAGTCGGAAAGTCGTTCTTCCGGTCGATCACGGCGCTTTTGGATCGCCATATATAGGTTGCGGGAAGGTTTCTTATGCTGTCTTTGTCTGCGACCCTCAGCCTGCAAGCTTTCATACTCAGCTCAAAATGCGTAAAAACATGCTTTATCAGGACGTTTTTTATCGGCGCGGGAGACAATCCTTCAAGCCAGCCGGGATGATCGGGATATGATGACCCTGTCACCCATTCAGATGTTGGAAAGCCGGTCATGCCGCCCAGCAGGCCTTTCTCAGCTCTTTTCTCCAGCAACACCTCCCCTGCTTCCGTCTCTATGTGATAAATATATCCTCTGCGCTGTTTTTTGGTTTTTTTGATAGCTTTGCGGGGATATTCTTCAGGACTCGCGGCCTCTAAAATAATGCGGCAACGACTTTGCACGGGGCAGTTTCCGCATGACGGGGATTGCGGTGTGCAAATGCCCGCGCCCAGATCCATAATAGCCTGCGCCAGATCGCCGGGTCTGCGGTTATGTGCGGGATCGTATATCTGCACGGCATAGCGCCTGATCTCTGCCTTGGCGGCGGGCATCTGCGATTCAATCACGAAAAAGCGGCTCATCACACGCTCGACATTGCCGTCAATCACGACAGCAGGCTTGTCATGAGCGATGGCGATAATCGCCGCGCTTGTATAATCACCAATACCGGGCAGTTTTTTAAGCGCCTGTTCGGTGTCGGGGAAAATCCCGCTATATGTATCGGATATCATCTTCGCCGCCTTGTGCAGGTTGCGGGCGCGAGCGTAATAGCCCAGCCCCGCCCATGCAGCCATAAGCGCGTCAGGATCGGCATCTGCCAGATCGTGAATTGTCGGCCATTTGTCCACAAATTTCTGGAAATACGGGATAACTGCGGCAACCACGGTTTGCTGTAACATAATTTCCGACAGCCATACATGGTACGAATCCGGCTTTTTTCCTGCTTCGGCGCGCCAGGGCAATACCCTGCGGTGGCGGTCATACCATTCCAGAATATCGTTGTAAAAGCCCCCCACAGCGCCAGCGGCGCTGTTGCATGGCGGCGTTACTCCTGCCAGAGTACTTTTTTCATCAAAAGGTTTTTCACGCATGAGCGGGTTACGTTTATTGTCGGAAACAGTGCCAAAGCTGACCGGAAAGGTCTTCAGCCGCAAATATATCATGATCGGGCGGCTTGTCACCCATTGGGAAGACATTGTCGGCGCGGACATGGCGCGCAAGGCACAGCCCGTCAAGATCAGATATTTCCGGGGCAGCAAGGATGGCGAAACGTCAGGGCAGAAGAAAAAAGCCTCTGCGTCGCTGGATATCGCCTGCAGCAGCGCTGACGCGACTGTCCTGCATTACCGGAAAGACCTGATCCTGGAGCGGATCAATCGTATTTTCGGCGATTCGTGGATTACATCTATCCGGTTTGTGCCGGTTGCCGATAATCATGATGCGGATAAAAGGGGCGCGACAAAAACGAAAAAACGCCTGAAAAACTTGACATTACAGGATAAAAAACACTTATCTGATGTGCTCGACCGGATCGACGATCCGGGATTGCAGGAACGCCTGCAAAATCTTGGAGAGGCGATCCTGCGCGACCAGCCGTCAGATCGCTAGCGTTTTATAGAATAATAAGAGGTATCGAATGAAAGTTACTGCCATTACACTTCGTCCCGGCAATGTTATCGAATATAACGGTAAATTATGTGTCGTTACGAAATATGATATTATGCAGCCGGGCAAAGGCGCATCGGTAATTCAGGTTGAAATGCGCGATTTGCGCGGCGGCACCAAGGATAATGCGCGGTTCCGTACACAGGAAAGCGTTGAGCGCGTCCGGTTGGAGCAAGGCGATTACCAGTTTCTTTTTGCCGAAGGCGAGCAATATAATTTCATGCATAATGAAACATATGAGCAGATCATCGTGGAAGGTGATGTGATCGGAACGCCAAAGCAATATCTGCAGGAAGGCATGATCGTCCAGATCGAAACCTTTGAAGGCGAACCGCTGGGTGTTAAGTTGCCCGATACGGTTATCATGGCGGTGATCGAAGCCGAACCGGTCGTCAAGGGACAAACGGCATCTTCATCTTACAAGCCGGCTATTGTCGAAAATGGCGCAAAAGTAATGGTGCCGCCGCATATTGAAACCGGTACGCGCATTGTGATCAAAACAGAAGATTCCACTTATGTTGAGCGCGCAAAAGACTGATACCTAATCACTCATCACAATTATATAGACGGAAAGTACAAAAATGGCCTTGTCACCGACAATGAATGTTATGTTGCGCGCCGCGGAAAAAGCAGCGCGTTCCCTGATCCGCGATTTCGGAGAAGTTGAGCAGCTTCAAGTCTCGCGCAAGGGCCCTGGAGACTTTGTCTCGGCTGCCGATCATCGCGCAGAGGAGATCATCCACGGCGAACTATCCAAAGCGCGCCCGGATTATGCTTTCCTGATGGAGGAAAGCGGCGCGGTCGGCGATAAAAACGCCGAATATTGCTGGATTATCGACCCGCTTGACGGCACCAGCAATTTTTTACACGGCGTGCCGCATTGGTGCATTTCGATCGGGCTGGAACATAACAAGGAAATCATTGCCGGGGTTGTTTATGACCCGGTCAGGGACGAAATGTTCCGTGCTGAAAAAGGCACAGGCGCGTTTATGCGGAATAAAAGGCTTCGGGTTTCGGGGCGCGCGTTGCTGGACAGTGCGATGATTGCCACCGGCCAGCCTGCCCGGGATCACCGCGAATCGGATCAGTTCATGGGCGAATATCACGCCGTGCTCAAAAATTGCGCGGGGATCAGGCGCTTTGGCGCGGCGGCGCTGGATCTTTCTTATGTTGCAGCCGGACGTTATGAAGGTTTTTGGGAGCGCGGCCTAAAAGCGTGGGACATGGCGGCCGGTTACCTGATCATCAAAGAAGCCGGCGGGATTGCCACAACGATCGATGACCGGAAAATGCCGGTGCATGAAGGCAATATTATCGCCGGTAACGATCAGCTCTTCGAACCGCTAAGGAAGCTTGTCAAAGATGCCGGACAGAAAAAGGATGCAGCCTGAAACAAGCATAGCACACTGCATAGCCGCCTCTTGCGCTGTCATATATGGCGCGGCGATGCGTTTTATGGGCGGGTGTGGGCGGCTCTCGGCTATGGCAGCGCTTTTTGTGATAGGTGCTCTTTGTTACGCAGCGCCCTCTGAAGGATCGGTTTTTCATGACGGGGATTTTTTGCATGCGCTGGATCCGGGGCATAAGACTGAACGGCCTGCCTCGGCGCCGGAAAAGCCTTCTGAATCGGCCGTAATACCTCCTGCCCCACGTCAAAAGCCGGATCAAAAAGGCGAACGAGAAGCAAGCAATGAAGCTGCGCCGGAAAACGATGTGCAGATTTTCCCCATGAAAGTCAGGGACAGGCGCGAAGACAGGGATCCGGGCATGGCGCCCAGCGCGGTTTATGACGAAAATATACCGGCAGTCCCCCGTCCACCGCGCCCATCCGCAGCCGATCTCGCCGGAACGACCGGTTATTTTTCTCCTGTTAAAACATCATCGGACGAAGAGCGCGCCCGCAGCCAAAGAACAGCTTTTGAAACCATCCAGATCAGCGATCAGGATCAGGCCGGCGCGCCGGATGTACCTGCTGTTCCGCCTGCACGTGTTTATGCCCGTCCCTTGCGCCGGGAGCCGGCAACCGGCGATGCTATTCTGGATAATGTCCGGATGCCTGACCGGGATGAAGTTCTGGCGCGGGTGACCGAAATCGAGGCACTGGCAGATGCGCTGGATCAAAAGCGCACTGGCCGCGCGCCTTCTTCTTCCTCCTCACCCGCTCGACAAAATCCGGCACCGCGTTCGACAAGCGAACGCCCCGCGCAAAATGCGATGGTTGTTCCGCCTGCCTTGCCGTCGCGCAAGACGGCAAACAGGAGCAAAAATACAGACAGGAATGACGATTGATCCATGTGGATAAATACGCTGGAATGCGCCATATTCCTTGACTTTTCTTGCTTTTCATCAGAGTGTCGCTATATAAATGACAGCTAAATTCTGTAAAACAGCCTCTGCGCATGCGGGTAAGGGAGATTTATGGTGATCGGAAAGAAAATAACGTTCGGTTTTTTCGCGGCACTGGTTTGTGCTGCGGGGTTATATTTTTACGTGACCGGCCTTCCGCATGATAATGCGGGTAACAGCGCTTATGCATCCGGGGCTGCTGGGCACACGATTGAATCGTTTGATCTGGAAAAAGCCCTCGCCCCGCGTTTTATCGGTGATGAAAATGCGCCTGTAAAGGTCGATGAATATGCGTCACTGACCTGCGGTCATTGCGCGACAGCACATTTGCAGACATTGCCTGCGATCAAGGAGCGCTATGTTGATAGCGGTCAGGTTAAGCTTGTCTATAATGATTTTCCGCTGAATGCGGCGGCGCTGGACGCGGCGGTCATCGCACGTTGCCTGCCGGAGGAGCGTTATTTCCGGTTCATTGACTTTTTGTTCCGGACTCAGGATCAATGGGCATTCAGCCAGAATTACCAACAGTCCTTGCGCCAGAATGCCAAGCTTTTGGGGGCAACGGACGAGCTTCTTGATTTTTGCCTCGCCAATCAGGAACTGCGTCAGGGGATTGTCGCCCACATGCAGGCCATGGCCGAAAAATTTGACATCAGCAGTACGCCGACATTCGTGATCAATGATGAAGAAGTTGTCAGGGGTGCTGTATCTGCCGGGGTTTTGGGGCAGGCCATTGACAATTTCATCAAGGAAAGTCCTGCGGCTGAATGATCCAGTTCACCAAATTAAGACTGCACGGCTTTAAGTCGTTCGTAGAACGGACCGAGATGGAAATCGGCCCCGGCCTGACCGGGATTGTCGGGCCGAACGGGTGCGGCAAGTCTAATCTGGTTGAGGCGTTGCGCTGGAATATGGGCGAAAGCTCGACCAAGCGCATGCGTGGCGGCAGCCGCAGCATGGAAGATATGATCTTTAACGGTACGGCGCAGCGTCCGGCACGTAATGCCGCCGAAGTGTCGATAGTGCTGGATAACAGCGCCCATACGGCACCGGCGCCTTATGCCGGGCTTGATGATATCGAGGTCACCAGAAAAATCGCCCGGGATCACGGCTCGAACTACCGGATTAACGGCAAGAATGTCCGCGCCCGCGATGTCCAGCTTTTATATGCCGATATTCTGGCGGGGGCGAATTCGCCCTATCTGGTGTCACAGGGAAAAATCACCAATATTATTCAGGCGCGCCCGGCGGAAAGACGGATGATTCTGGAGGAAGCCGCAGGCATTACCGGCCTTTATGCGCGGCGTCATGAGGCTGAGTTAAGGTTGCGGGCGACTGATAATAATCTCAAACGTCTGGAAGACATTATCGGCGGCATGGAAAATCGCTTGAATGATCTCAAACGTCAGGCGCGTCAGGCCAGCAGATACAGAAATCTCAGCGCCCAGATCCGCCAGCTTGAAATCAGCATCGCCTGCCTTGAATGGCGCAGCGCTTTTCAGAGCCTGAAACAAGTGCGGGATATGTTCGCGGCTGTTGAGGCACAGGTTGCCGAACATATGGTTGTCGTCAATCAGTTGACCAAAACCCAGACCACACAGGCGAAAGACTTACCGGATTTACGCCGGGAAGACGCCGAACTTGGCGCGGCGCTGCAATCCCAGACTCTTGCCCTGCAACGGCTGGAGGATGAACAGGCGCGTCTGGCCGGGCAGATATCCGAAACGCAGGAGCAGCTGGCGCAGATCAAGACAGACCGGCAGCATGAAAAACAAAGTCTGGAAGAAAATACGGCGCTTCTGGAACGGCTTGATGCGGAAGAAAAACGTATCCGCGCACAGGAAGGCACCGAAGATGAAGAGCTTGCCACACGCGCGGAAAAGCGTGAAGCGTTGAAGGCCGAGGTCGCAAAACGTGACTCTCATTTGACGGCTCTGATGGAAGCCTGTGCAACCCAGCGCGCGCGCTGTGATGCGCTGACGCAGGATGTGATGCGTAACGAGCGCCGCAAGACCGAGCTGGAGCAAAGAGCCGCCTCACTTGCGGAGCAGCTTGCCGCGGCCAGATCCGAAGCGTCCGACGCGCATGAATCGGAGCGCTTGCGGCAGGAGATAGAAGCTCTTGAGGTGCAGCGTGAAAAGATGGCGAAAGCTGTGGCCGGTCATGAGAAAAGCGTATCTGCCGCGCGGGATGCGCTTGAAAAAGCCAAAGAGCAGGCGCAGCAGGATGAAAAGGAAACCGCCCGTCTGGAGACGGAAATCGCCATGCTGGAATCGGTGCTGGAAAGCGGTGATTCTCTGGATTTCACACCTGTGTTTGAAGCGGTCACGCCGGAGCCGGGCTTTGAAACGGCTTTGTCACGGGCGCTTGGCGATAGTTTGATGGGTTCGCTTGACGGCGATGCACCGATTGTCTGGCGCCGCCGTGAAATGACGGGCAAGATCCCTGCCCTGCCCGCCGGTGCGCAGGCTTTGGCGCCGCATGTCAAAGCGCCGGATGCGCTTGAGATTGCCTTGCAGATGGTCGGGATTGTCGATGATGAAAAAACCGGCGAAGCTTTGGCCGGCTCATTGCAGCCGGGGCAGATACTGGTATCGCGGCAAGGCGCTTATTGGCGTTGGGACGGGTTGTATATCAAGGCTGATGCCTCTGACCGCAACGCCCGGCATCTGGCGCAGAAAAACCAGCTTTCCTCTTTGCGCGACCGCCTTCCCAAGGCGCAAAAACAGTCGGAAAAATCCAGAAGCGCCACTGAAAAACAGCAGCATATCCTGCAGGATGTCGAAAAGCAGGCAGAGGATCATCAGGATGCCATGCGCGCCGTTGACGAGTCTGTCCGGCAAAAACAGACGGCGCTGAATGACGCGGTTGAACGCAATGCCGCGCACCAGACAGCCATTGCAAAATATGAAGAAGGATTGTCTTTGGCGAAAAGCGACCTGGCCGCAACCGAAATTGAGATCGGCAACGGCAATATGGCGCTGGCGGCCATGGCGAATGACGATCCGGACGATAAGCAGGAAGAGATCGAACAGGTCAGGGCGGATCTGCACGCGGCGCGTGAAGCGCTTCAGACACAAAGCAGCTTGCTGGAGGTTGCCCGGCAGGAACAAAGCCGCCGCAAGGCAAGGCTTCAGGCCATCGGCGATGAAAGGGTCAATTTGCAAAATCGTTGCATTCGTGCGCGCGAACGGCTTGTTGATCTTGATGAACGTGAAGACTCATTGCAAAAACGTGACCGGGAACTGGCTGCCCGGCCACAGGAAATCAAAGCTGAAATTGAGGTATGGTTGGGAAAAGTCGCTGCCACCGAAAAAGACAAGCTGTCTTTTTCTGACCGTCTGGCAGTGATTGAAGCGGAGTTGGATGAAACAACGAAAGCGTTGAAGCAGGCTGAGGGCGTATTGGGCGCAGCCCGGGAAAAGCGTGCCTCCATTCAGGCAACCGCCGATGAGCGCCAACGCCAGATGGAAAGCAGCCGCCAATATATATGCGAGCATTTCGACATGGAGCCGGAAGCCCTGATGCAGGAAGCGGCGATGGATCCCGACAAATTGCCGGAATTGGACGTGTTGAAAGCAGAGCGCGAAAAAGCGGTGCAGAGCCGCGATATGATCGGCCCGGTTAATTTGCGTGC
>SKGD01000003.1 GCA_007117665.1 Alphaproteobacteria bacterium | reverse complement strand
TGCCTTATGATCCGGCCATGCGCTGGCGATCAGGCGTGCCTTTTCACCGCTTTGGTTAAATAAAGACTGGTGAAGCTCTTCAGTGATATAAGGCATGAAGGGATTGAGAAGCTGCAAAATACGGCCAAGTACCCAGCTTGTGGTTTCGCGGACTTCCGCTGCGGCATCACCGGCGCTGTCATCGGCAAGAACCGGCTTGGTAAACTCCAGATACCAGTCACAAAATGTGCCCCACACAAATTGATAAATAGCGGATGCGGCATCGTTAAAGCGGTAATTTTCCAGCGCCTGTTCGATGGCCTGTGCGGCGTTGGCCAATTCGCCGATAATCCAGCGATTAGGCGTATATTGCGCCTGTGCGGGGTCGAACGTGGAATCGGGGCGGATGCATTCATTCATCTGGCAGTAACGCGCCGCGTTCCACAGCTTGGTCGCAAAATTGCGATAGCCTTCAACACGATCTTCGGACAATTTGATGTCCCTGCCCTGTGCCGCCATCGCCATCAGCGTAAAGCGCATTGCGTCCGCGCCGTATTTTTCAATCAGGTCGAGCGGATCTATCACATTGCCTTTGGATTTGGACATTTTCTGCCCCTTCCCGTCCCGCACCAGCGCATGCATGTAAACAGTACGGAAGGGAACGTCATCCATGAGATGAATCCCCATCATCATCATGCGCGCCACCCAGAAGAAAATAATATCAAAGCCGGTGACCAGCACATCTCCGGGATAGTATTTTTCAAGCTCCGGTGTCTTTTCCGGCCAGCCGAGCGTTGAAAACGGCCACAAAGCCGAACTGAACCATGTGTCCAGAACGTCAGGGTCCTGACGCAGACTGACATCATCCCCCCATGTTTCACGCGCCTCTTTCAAGGCTTCTTCTTCGGTTTCGGCAACGTAAATTGTGCCTTCCGGCCCGTACCATGCAGGGATTCTGTGCCCCCACCATAATTGCCGGGAAATGCACCATGGCTGGATATTTTCCATCCAGTTAAAATAGGTGTTTTCCCACTGGCGCGGTACGAAAACGGTCTTGCCGGTACGAACAGCGTCGATTGCCGGCTGTGCCAGCGTGTGCGCATCCACATACCATTGATCCGTCAGGAAGGGCTCGATAATGACCCCGCCACGGTCCCCGTAAGGCACAACATGCTTGATATCCTCCACCGCGACGACAAGATCCAGCGCTTCGAGCTCTTCCAGGATTTTCCGACGCGCCTCGAAACGTTCCATACCGCGATATTGCTCGGGCACGTTTTCATTCAGGTGGGCATTTATGTCGAAAATACTGATCATCGGCAAGTTATGGCGCTTGCCGACTTCGAAGTCGTTAAAGTCATGCGCCGGGGTGATTTTGACCGCGCCGCTGCCTTTTTCCGGGTCGGAATAGGAATCGGCGATAATCGGAATAGGGCGATTGGCCAGCGGCAAAATGGCAAATTTCCCGATCAGGCTCTTATAACGCTCATCATCCGGGTGCACGGCAACTGCCGTATCGCCCAGCATGGTTTCCGGGCGTGTTGTCGCAACGGTAATAAAACGCTCTTCTTCACCTTCGATCGGATAGCGTATATGCCACATATGGCCTTTTTGCTCTTTTTGTTCGACTTCCAGATCGGAAATCGAGGTGTGCAGCTTCGGATCCCAGTTCACGAGCCTTTTATCTTTATATATTAGCCCTTCCTTATAAAGCCGGACAAATACTTTCCTGACGGCATCGGATAGTCCGTCATCCATCGTGAAACGTTCACGCGACCAGTCGGCGGAAGCCCCCAGTCGCCTTAGCTGGCGAACGATTGTACCGCCGGATTCCGCTTTCCATGACCAGACACGATCTAAAAACGCATCCCGCCCCAATTCCGTACGGCTTGTCCCTTCGGCATCCAGCATACGCTCAACAACCATTTGAGTCGCAATGCCGGCATGGTCTGTTCCCGGCTGCCACAGGGCGTCCTTGCCTTTCATGCGCTGGAACCGGATCAGGACATCCTGCAGCGTCATTGTCAGCGCATGCCCGATATGCAAGCTGCCTGTCACGTTGGGTGGCGGCATCATAATGCAATATGGCGGCTTGTTACTCGCCGGATCGGCATTAAAAACGCCTTCGGATTCCCATGATTCATAGTGCGTTTCTTCGATCCGGGCGGGTTCGAATGTTTTATCCAACATGGCTGCTTTTGGCTCCTGCGATATTATAAAAAGCGAAAAAGGAGCTAAGTTTATAGCCCCTTTTCATATAAAACTCAATGTCAGGACGGTGATTAATTGCGCTTGGAAGAGGCTTCATCAGCCAGACGCTGTAATTCCTTTTGAACCAGCTTTTCAATTAATGGCGGCAGGTTAACATCCAGCCATTCACGCAACATCGGGCGCATCATATCGCGGACAATATCCTCGATTGTTGTCGCGCCGGAACCTTGGCGATCCAAAGCTGTCTGGCTGGCCAGTGCGGCAAAGCCTTCCAGTGCTGCTTTTTCAGCCGCCGCGCCCAACAAGGCATCGCGATCCTCCTCACGTGCTGGCTTTTCTTCCACGGGAGGCGGCGGCGCTGGCGCTTTTTCTTCTGCCTTGGGCGGCTCGTGGGTCTCTTCGGCTTCCTGAAGGTCTATTTCCACACGCTCAGGCTCCGGCGGGATATCGTCTTCTTCCGGCTCTTCATCAACTGTCTCCGTCAGTTCCAGAACATCGTCCTGTTCTTCCTCTGGCTCTGGATCATCTTCCGGCGCATCTTTCGTATCGCCCGGCTCCTCGTCATCATCAGATATGATCTGACGAATGGAAGCGAGGATTTCCTCGATCGACGGTTCCTGTTCAGCTTTATCTTCGGACATTGGGGAAGCCATTATAATTCAAGACATTAATCGTCAGTTTCGTATATTGCGGGGTCATTGTCAAAGCCCTATTCATATTTTACCCCCACAATATCCACAATCTACGCGCCTTTTATCTTGCCTTTAAAATGCAAAGCGCTTTTCCGCTTTTGCTTCTCCGGCCGTAACGGGAACGCTGACATCCTGTAGCCGGACGCGGGACAAGGCTCCTCCGCTTGCGGATTTTTTCACAAGGCAAATCTGCCCAACGGGTGCGGACGCACCTTGCGCGATATAGACAAGGCGTCCTGACGGCGCGAGTTGGGAAAACAGATTATCCGGATCCGCGCACAGCGCACCATTGACAATAATGGCACTATAGGGCGCATGACGCGGGTCACCCTCGTGCGCTGCGCCCCCGACAATCGCGATATTACAGCAATCCGATAACGCCCACTCCTTCCGGGCGAGATCAAGCTGTCCCGGCCTGCCCTCAAGCGCGACAACCATGCTCGACAGTCTGGCGGCCACAGCGGTGGCGTAACCGGACGCATCCATAACATTCAACACCACATCCGAAGGCGTTAGTCCAGCGGCCTGTATCAAGCGCGCCTGCGTGACCGGCGATAGCATGACCTCGCCACCGGGCAACATGAAATGATCGTCAATATAAGCAAGATGGCGCAGGTCGTCGGGCAAAAAGCGCTCTCGCGGCGTATGCGCAACAGCCTCGATCACGGCGGGTTCTATAATGCCGTTTGGCTGGAGCTGACAATCAATCATATTTTTACATGCGGCGGAATAGTTCATGGGCAATATTTCTGTTTATATGGCAAAAGAGCGGAGGATTCCGCTCTCTCTGACTTTATTTCCGGAACAGCCGAAAAGCAAGCCTCACAAACGTGCTGGATTTCATATTAAAAAGATGCTATCCAGATCTCCGCTTGTTGCTAAGGTGGCGCGGTGGCAGAGTGGTCATGCAGAGGACTGCAAATCCTTGTACGCCGGTTCGATTCCGGCCCGTGCCTCCATAATTCTTATCTCATTTATTCGTCATTGTTCGTATGTGGCTATCGCAAAAGCCTCAAGCAACTTGCTACATTGACTTTAGCAGCTTGTTATAATTTACAAATACGCCATCGAGTGCGTTTTCAAAGTTTATAGTTTTTTCCTTGTCCATTGTTTCAGGCCGAGAGTGAAGATCATATCCCTGCTTTTCGGATAAATATTCTTTGTAACCATCAACAATTGCCTGATATATAGCTTCGCTTTTAGCATTTAGTTCAATACCGCTGGTCGTAAATCCGCGACGAACCTTGTGACCTTGTCGTACATAGCTGCCTTTAAAAAAACGTCCTATTATAGGGGCTTGTTCTATATGATTGGCAGTTATACGATATTGTATGAGTACCCGAGAGGCTGAGACTGGCACCCCCTTGATAATCACGGTCATATGAAAACCTCCGATTTTATCAATAGCATGCCATTTAATTAACCCTGCACCTCGCAAGTTTATGCCCTCTTTGCTAATTTCCAGTAAAAAGGGATATATAAAAAACGAAAGATATTTAAAGACAGCTACAATGCTGCCGAAAGAAAAAAACGCTAAAAAACAAAGATATACCGCAGGCTTCAGGTCGCTTTCAGGATCCTGAAAAAATTCAAAGACAAGCAGTCCAGTGTACCATGCAACAAAACTATAGATAGCTATTAAAAAAACCAAAAAAGAACGGCGCGCATAAAATTTTATAGTTTCGTTTTTTTCGGTTGGGAGCGTTTCTTTTTTTCTGAAGGTTGTCTCTATTAGAAAAAAGAAAAGCACTCCAAATGTTATGAATAAAATAAAGCTATAAATATATTCTCGTATTCTAGCTGCGCCAAAGTCGCCTTCGGTCAAAAAGTTGCACGATGAGTTTCTCATTACAAATATTTCTATAAACAGGCCTGTATATGACAAGAACTGAAATATAAGCAAAATAAGAAGTGGCACAGCTAAAATCTTTAATAGCCTTGCCTTCGCTTCATAAAGAGCAAAGGCAATCATACAAAAAAAAGCAATAAATGCCGTATGCATGCCCAAATTACTATACCCCGTTTCCGCGCAGGGGGTAGAAAGAATTAGGCTGTAATTGTAGAACAATGCCAGACTGATTACTAAGAATAAAAGAGACGACTTGACTAGGGTCCAGACTCACAGCTTAAATCCAGAAGCATAAGAGTGAAGCGAGGCAGATGGCAGCGAAGAAGTTTCTGGCGAGTTTATCGTATCGTGTTGCTACGCGCCGCCAGTCTTTGAGT
>SKGD01000129.1 GCA_007117665.1 Alphaproteobacteria bacterium | reverse complement strand
GTATAACGAGCTTTTTGATCTGGAATCCGAGTTGATTATTTTTGATACGGGCATATTCAACAGAAATATCAGAAATATTGAACGGCAGTTGCGCAGCGAGCTTTCTTCACGATCCATCATTGGCCCGACATCCAGCGGGAGGATATCATCGCTGGCCGCAGAAACAGTTGAAGAATGGCGTCAAATGCTGGCGCAACGGATAAAGTCGATTGAAGGCCGAATGGTTGCAGAGCGCAAGGACGTTGATGATCCTATGATTTTTCAACATATTAAAAGAGATTGCGGCGTTTGATCTTGGGTATAAAAAAACCGCCGCACTTTCAAAAAAGCGCAGCGGAAATAAAAACTTGCTAAAAGGTATCCTTCAAAACCAAACAAAGGAATAAAACCTTATAATCTTAATATACCGGATAATTATGGCAAAATTAGGACATAAATGTGACTTTTTTCTCTTTCTTCAGATATTTTGGTTTTTGTTGTTAGGCCATTTTTATCTTTCAGGCTTCATGCTAAGCTGCTTGCGGACTTTTTTATGAGCGGAGAAAGATGATATGACACGCACCGGACATGATACCCTGAAAACGCGCCGTACCCTGACGGTTGACGGCAAGGAATATGATTATTTCAGCCTGAAGGAAGCTGAAAAAAAGCTGGGCGATTTATCGCGCCTGCCTTTTTCCCTGAAAGTCCTGCTGGAAAATCTGTTGCGTTTTGAAGACGGGCGCAGCGTCTCCGAAGACGATATCAGCGCCTTGAAAGACTGGCTGGATCAGGGCGGTAAAACCGACCGTGAAATCGCCTTTCGTCCGGCGCGTGTGCTGATGCAGGATTTCACCGGCGTTCCGGCGGTGGTTGATCTGGCCGCGATGCGTGAAGCCATGAAAAAGCTGGGCGGCGACCCCCAGAAAATTAATCCTCTGACGGCGGTGGATCTTGTGATCGACCATTCCGTTATGGTTGACGAATTTGGTAATCCGTCGGCGTTCCAGACCAATGTCGTGCGCGAATTTGAACGTAATGGCGAGCGTTATGAATTTTTGCGCTGGGGTCAGGATGCTTTCCGCAATTTCCGGGTTGTGCCGCCCGGCACGGGGATCTGCCATCAGGTCAATCTGGAATATCTCGGCCAGACTGTCTGGGCCGAAGCCGAAGAAGACACAAACCGCATGATCGCTTATCCTGACACGGTTGTAGGGACGGATTCGCACACCACCATGATTAACGGCCTTGCGGTTCTGGGCTGGGGGGTCGGCGGGATTGAAGCCGAAGCCGCCATGCTGGGACAGCCAATTTCGATGACCATCCCCGAAGTGATCGGGTTTAAGCTGACAGGCCGGTTGAAAGAGGGCGCAACGGCAACGGATCTTGTCCTGACAGTGACGAATATGCTCCGCAAAAAGGGCGTTGTCGGTAAATTTGTCGAGTTTTACGGAGATGGGCTGGATCATCTGAGCCTTGCCGACAAGGCGACAATTTCCAATATGGCGCCGGAATATGGCGCGACATGCGGCTTTTTCCCGGTCGATGCCGAGACCATTCAGTATCTGGAATTTACAGGGCGCGATCTGCACCGTGTCAGGCTGGCCGAAGCTTACGCCAAAGAGCAGGGATTATGGCGTGAAAAAGGCCATGAGCCTGTCTTTACCGATAAGCTGGCGCTGGATCTGGGCGCGGTCGAGCCGTCAATCGCCGGGCCGAAGCGTCCGCAGGATCAGATCGCCCTGTCTGCGGCGGCGGCTTCGTTCAACACATATCTGCACGAAGCGCTGGGGATCGAGCCATCCGGCGCATCCGGCGACATGATGGAAGAAGGCGGCATGTTGTCGTCCGAAGAATCAGCCAACGGCAAGCTGAAACGTCACACCGTGGCGCAGGCGGATCATGATCTTGGGCATGGCGATGTCGTGATTGCCGCCATTACAAGCTGTACCAACACATCCAACCCGTCTGTGATGCTGGCCGCCGGACTATTGGCGCGTAACGCCCTTGCCAAAGGGCTGACAGTCAAGCCGTGGGTCAAGACATCTTTGGCGCCTGGCTCCCAGGTTGTAACCGATTACCTCGAAAAAGCAGGGCTGCAGGACGATCTTGATGCGCTGGGTTTTAATCTGGTCGGCTATGGCTGCACGACCTGTATCGGTAATTCAGGGCCGTTGCCTGAAAATATCCGCGGCGTCATTGACGCGCATGACCTGACGGTATGTGGCGTTTTGTCCGGCAACCGGAATTTTGAAGGCCGTATCAACCCGCATGTAAAAGCCAACTATCTTGCCTCGCCGCCGCTGGTGGTGGCGTATGCGCTGGCGGGAAATATGCAGGTTGATCTTTATAAAGATCCGCTGGGGCAGGATGAAAACGGCAAGGATGTCTACTTACAGGATATCTGGCCGAGCCTGAAAGAAATTCAGGAAACAGTGCAGTCCGCTTTGACGCCGGATATGTTCCGCAGCCGTTATGCGAATGTGTTTGACGGCACGCGCGAATGGCAGGCGATCGGCGGTGGCGGCAAAGGCAGCGAGACTTATAGCTGGCAAGGTGATTCGACCTATGTGAAAAACCCGCCCTTTTTCGATAACATCAAAGGCGACGCAACGGCGGTTGAGGATGTCAAAGGCGCTTATTGCCTTGCTGTGCTGGGCGATTCTGTGACAACCGACCATATTTCGCCTGCCGGAGCGATCAAAAAGGACTCGCCCGCCGGTGCTTATCTGGTCGAAAACGGGGTGACGCCGCGTGACTTTAACTCTTACGGGGCGCGGCGCGGCAATCATGAAGTCATGATGCGCGGAACCTTCGCCAATATCCGCATTCGCAATGAAATGGTGCCCGGCACGGAAGGTGGCGTTACCGTCTATATCCCTGATGACCGGGAAATGAGCATTTATGATGCTTCGATGCGTTATCAGGAAGAAGACCATCCTTTGGTTGTGATCGCCGGTAAGGAATACGGCACCGGCTCGTCCCGTGACTGGGCGGCCAAAGGCACCCGGCTTTTGGGTGTGCGCGCCGTCATCGCCGAAAGTTTTGAGCGTATTCACCGCTCGAACCTGATTGGGATGGGGGTTTTGCCGTTACAATTCAAAGACGGAGACGGACGTCAGTCATTGGCGCTGACCGGCAGGGAACGCTTCGATATTCAGGGGCTGGACAAGCTGAAGCCGCGTCAGGATGTCATCGTCACAATTCACGGCGATAACGGCGATTCAAAAGAGATTACGGTCACATGCCGGATCGATACGCTGGACGAGATGGAATATTATCGCAATGGCGGCATTCTCCATTATGTGCTGCGGTCTTTGGCTAATCAGGCAAAGCGTCAGGCGGCGTGATATTGCAAAGCGACAACGCCAAACGCCCCGGTCGTTAAAAGCCGGGTGCGTTATGTTACCCAGTCACCGCCGTCAACATCGCCACTGGCGATTTTGGTTTTGACCTCATTGGCCAGCACTTTACGGGAGAATTCTTCAGCCTCGTCGATCATTTTTGAAAAATTAGGCCGTTCCGGCCGGTATGTCACGTTCAGTATATTTTCAAACTGTGTTACAGCTCCGTTCAGCCGCCCCAACTTGCGTGAGGCGTCATCAGCTTTTTTCTCTTCGGGTGACAAAGGCGCTATTAATTTATATTTGAGTTTTTGTTTGGTCATGCCTATTAGAAAAGCAAGCTGGATCCCTTCCAAAAAGGCTGCGGCAACGCTCAGGCATTGTGAAATTTTGACATCGCGACCGGCGCGCGGGCGCGCTGTCAGATTAAATGTGGTGGTTTTGTTCGGGCCGCGCAGAATAACGCCGCACTTTGCCTCACCGTCCTTGAGCGATAAAATCATAGCCACATTGGCATCATATTCGATCGTCACATTTTTCCCGGCTTTTCTGAAAGCATCTTTTGCGATCTCAAGAGAGTGTGCATATTCACCTTTATTGTGAGCATCACATTGCTCGATGACGTCCAAAAACGGATGATGTTCCGTCTCGCCGTCCTGATAAACCAGCCGTCCCTTATGATAGATAGCGACCCAGCGATGAGGGTTCCACGTCTTTTCATAGCCTTTGATGACCGATAAATAGGCATAGTGCCAGTCAAACAGCTTTTTCCGATCGATAATCGCACCGTTTTCGGCAAAATCCTTGGCGATCTGGGCGGCGATACGGGTCGCCAGATGCATGTTCTGGGCGCGAATAATGAAATGTTCGGCAACGCCGTGGCCGACCAGAGGAAGTAACAGCCTGTTGCTCAGCGCAATAATAGCGCTGTCCCCGTTGTTTTTGGAAGCATCATCATGGATAACGAATTTTTCACGCAGTAATGTAGAATGAAATTCTGTCATATATCGCGGAGCCTGTCCTGCGTTCACCCAGCTTGTCAAGAACGCCATGATAGCACAGCTTCGAAAGAAGTTTTAACCGAAAACGACACATGGATATGTGCAGGTTTGTTCCTATGGGGATGCGGATGCCGTGATATGGGTTCCCATGCCGCGCATATCGTGAAAGCCCCGCAGGTAAGCGATCTCAGGGCGATTTTCGTCCTGCGGTGATGTGACGCCGATGCGGTTGAACAAGCCGTTCAGGAAGTCGTTTTTTACACCCGTTTTAAAACCACCACCATTTGTCCTGTCGCGCCTGTATTCATCATACAGATCAAGCGCGACTCCATAGTCGATCTCCCGAAAATTATCCGGCATATCAACCGCATCGGCGGCCATATCGGCCAGCGCCACACCGACAAAATGTTCCAACATCATCGCGCCGAGCAAAGAATCGTGACCCGACGATTTTTCTTGTTCGTATTCTTTTGTTTTGCTGTTGAAATTTTGTCTCATTTTTTCCTCTATCGTTAAAACAACAATAGAGATGTAAAATGAAGTTGCTGTTAATATTCGATTGTATTTTATATATCTGGTTTTTTACTTATATTGTATTTATATAAAATTTTATATATTCTGGGGAATGAAAGGATACAAATATGCAAAAAGACGCTGTTATATTCGGTTTTTCGCTATTTCTTTTGTTCCTGCTGACCGTGGCAGGGCACTATCTGTATGTGAAGTAATCATCCGTGCGATAAAGATCAGGATTGGGCGGGATCACTTCCGTTCTTTTTTACCTTAG
>SKGD01000070.1 GCA_007117665.1 Alphaproteobacteria bacterium | reverse complement strand
GCGCCCTTACGGGTTGCCAGTGATAAATGCATCTACGGCGTCAAGCAAGCTTACCGTAGGCGCCGCTACGCTCTCGCTTACTTTTCTGGTATCTGCATTTATCATTGGCAACAGAACTTTACGAAATGAATGAGGTCTGACCCTATAATGAACGCGACGGAGAGGTTTTTTCGGGGGCATTTCCGGTATTGTCCAGCGCTTTCTCGCGCGCGGCAGCAAGACGTTCAGCTTTGCCCGCCTTATCAGCATACATAGCCTTGTCAGCCACCTTCACCATAACATCGGCAACGGACTTGGCCTCACCGGAGCGCCAAAGCGTTTCAAACGCACCTTCTTCGGCATGTTGTAAATCATCAAGCGTGGCAAGCCCTATACTGGCGCCAATCGGAAAAGGCGTTTTCCCGTGCCAATACACCAAACCGTCCAGCGCTTCCCTTACCTTGTCTTTTACGATGTCTTCCGAAAATTGGGTGCTGTCTTCATAAGACAACAATAAAACCATCTCGTCACCGCCCAAACGTCCAACCGTATCAGCTTTCCGGAACGCGGACGTGAAACGATCCGCTGTTTTTATCAGCGCATCATCACCCGCAGCATGGCCGCATTGGTCATTGACGTCCTTAAAACCATCCAGATCAATAAACACAACAGCGAGCTGGTGCTCGAGCCGCCGGGCATTCTCGATCCTTTTTTCCAAATCATGCATAATGCCTGCGCGATTAGGCACCCCGGTCAAGGGATCACTCATCACACTTTTTTCCAACCCTTCAATAGTTTCCATGGCTCTGGCAAAGACCTGACGGATTGTGTCAGCGGCCACATCCAGATTTTTTCGGCCTTCCTCGCCTATATTGGCATCCGCCGCCACGCCGAAAACCGCTTTCAAACCGTCTTCGAGCAGTTCCCTGTCTGTTTTGTGTCTATGTTCAGTCTCGTCAGCCATACCGGTTTTTTCCTGTTTCAGGGACATTATAAAGCCATCCGGTAAAGTCTTAATTAACAGCCGCGCTTGATATCAAGCATCTGCAGCGCGGCTCTGGCGGCATCACCGCCCTTGTCTTTTTGATCTCGCCGCGCCCGCGCTATTGCCTGCGCTTCGTTCTCGACTGTCAAAATAGCATTCCCCAGTGCCAGATCATGTGCCAGAACAAGATCATACACACCACGGGCGCTTTCATTACAAACAATGTCGTAATGGCTTGTTTCTCCGCGGATGATGCAACCGGCCACAACAAAAGCGTCATACCCGCCGGCAAGAGAAAAATTCAGCGCTGCCGGAATTTCCAGCGCTCCCGGCACGCTCAAAACGTCAAAAGAAAGGCCGGACTCCTCAAAAACCGCTCTGATGCCTTCCATCAACGCATCATTGATATGCTCATAATAGCGTGCTTCGATCACCAGTATTTTTGTCATTTTTGCTGCTCTTTCCTGTAATCCGCCAGATCGCATATCGTCCCGACTTTCATGCCAAACCGTTCGGCAAATACCAGCAAGTCCGGCAAGCGCGCCATGGTGCCGTCATGATTCATAATCTCACACACAACGCCCGCCGGCGAGAAACCAGCCAGACGCGCCAGATCAACAGCCGCCTCGGTATGTCCCATCCGCCCCAGAACGCCGTCCGGATGCGCCAATATCGGGAAAACATGCCCCGGTACAGCGATGTCTGACGGGCCGCTTTGCGGATCGACCGCGACTTTGATCGTATGAGCGCGATCATAAGCGGATATACCGGTGCCCACCCCTTCGCGCGCTTCGATCGACACCGTAAAAGCCGTCCCGAAACGCGCACTGTTCCGTGCGGTCATCAAAGGTATTTCAAGCCTTTCGGCGATTGTCCGGCAAAGCGGCAGGCAAATCAGCCCACGCCCGTGCAAAGCCATAAAATTAATAATCTCAGGCGTTATACAATCCGCCGGAATGACCAGATCGCCTTCATTCTCACGATCTTCGTCATCAACCAGAACAACCATCTTTCCGGCGCGCGCGTCGGCGATGATCTCAGCCGCATCCGACAACCCACACCCTTCCCGTCCGGCCGCGGCATTATTCAACGGAAAAGGCTTCATGCCGGATCCTTTCCGATCATACGGGCGACATAGCGCGCAAGCATATCAACCTCGATATTCACGCCTGTTCCGGGCTTCCAGTGCTTGATATTGGTCACTTCCCACGTATGGGGAATGATATTGACCCCGAACTGGCTGCCTTCAACCTCGTTCAGCGTCAAGGAAACCCCATTCAACGCAACTGATCCTTTGGGCGCCAGATAAATCGCAAGCGCATCCGGCAGGGAAAAACGCAGGCGATAAGACTGACCGTCCTGCTTGATATCTTCAAGCTGCGCAACGCCGTCCACATGGCCGGTAACGATATGCCCGCCCAGCTCATCCCCCAACCGCAGTGAAGGCTCCAGATTAATCTGACGCCCTTCCTGCCAGGAGCCAATCGTTGTTTTGTCCAGTGTCTCGTTAGAGGCCTCCACCGCGAAACAACCGCTTTCCTTATCGACAATCGTCAAACAACAACCATCGCACGCCATTGACGCGCCAATATCCATGCTGCTGACATCAAAATGCGTGCTGATCAGCAAACGGCGCATGCCTTTGCGGTCATCGACGCGGACGACTTCGCCCTTATCCTTCACGATCCCTGTAAACATGGGGGGGAATTTATCCTTTTTATACGCAATCTTCTAGTGTTTTTTAAGCTGTGCCGTCAGATGATCGCCATTCTTGCCGGTAATCACCACTTGATGAAGACTGCCGGGGGGCAGTGATTGATCCACAAGCACAGGCGCAAAATGCTCACTTCTGCCAAAATTATCTTTTTCAACAATAATTTGGCTCTCTTTGTTAATTTTTGACATTAAAAATATATCAAGCTGGCGCGCCCCGGCCTCACGCAACCGTGCCGCCCGCTCTTTCCTGACCGGAACGGGAACTTGCGGCATACGCGCCGCCGGCGTGCCTTCCCGTTCGGAGTAAGGAAAAATATGCAAAAACGTTAAGTCACACTCCTCTATTATATTCAATGTGTTAAGAAACATCTCTTCGGTTTCGGTTGGAAATCCCGCGATAATATCCGCACCAAAAACGATATCCCCACGATATCCCCTTGCTTTTTCACACATATTAATCGCATCCTGCCGCAAATGACGGCGCTTCATGCGCTTGAGTATCATATCGTCCCCGGCCTGCAGGCTCATGTGAAGATGCGGCATCAGGCGCGGCTCTTCGGCGATCAGGCGCCATAAATCATCATCTATTTCAACCGGATCCAGCGATGACAGCCGCAAACGCGGCAATTCCGGCACAAGCGCCAGCACACGGCGTATCATTTGCCCCAATGCCGGTTGCCCGGGCAGATCCGCGCCGTATGACGTCACATCAACGCCGGTCAGGACAATTTCATTATAACCGGCTGCCACCAACGCTCTTACCTGTTCGGCAATCACGCCGACCGGCACGGATCGTGAATTGCCGCGCCCATAGGGAATAATGCAAAAGGTGCAACGATGGTCACAGCCATTTTGTACCTGGATAAAAGCCCGCGCCTTGCCGTCAAACCCTTCGATCAGGTGCGATGCCGTTTCCGTGACGGCCATAATGTCATTGACCAGTATCTTTTCCGTTTCCGGCAGCCCCCACGTTCCGGCCTCCAGCTTCAGGTCATTTCCAATGACCTGATCGACCTCTTCCATCTGTGCAAAACTTTGGGGATTAATCTGCGCCGCGCAGCCTGTAACAATGATACGCGCCTGTGGATTATTGCGCCGTGCCTTGCGGATCGCCTGCCGCGCCTGCCGCTCGGCCTCTTTGGTCACCGCGCATGTGTTGAAAATAATGGCGTCCTCCAGCCCCGCATTTTTGGCGTGAGTCCGCATAACTTCAGACTCATAGGCGTTGAGACGACACCCGAACGTGACGATTTCAGGGTCTTTTTTCTCAGCGATATCCTGCGCAGGCGTATTTTTCCGGGACATGGGAGCGTTTTTTATCGCAAATCGATCGTGCCGTCAAACACATAGGCAACCGGCCCGCGCATTAATATATGGTCGTCTTCACACCATTCCAGCAACAAAGTCCCGCCATCAAGGATAATCTCGGCCTTGCGCGCGCTCAGCCCGCGGCGAACAGCCGCAACAATCACCGCACATGCCCCCGATCCGCATGCCTGCGTAATGCCTGTACCGCGTTCCCACACACGGACACGGATTTTATCCGGCGCGATAATCTGTGCAAACTCGACATTGGTACGCTCAGGAAACAGGACATGCTTTTCCACCTGCGACCCCAGACCTGCCAGATCGACCCGCCCGACATTTTCAACAAAAAACACAACATGCGGGTTACCGACATTCACCGCGACCGGATCATGCATGTCGCCACTCATAATCCCCAGATGCAACGTATCACGCTCTTCGGACAGGGGGATTTCCTGCCACTCCGTGCGGGGCTTCCCCATATTGACGGTCACGCTGTCATCGGCTTCGCTATGGCACGATAACAATCCGGCGACCGTCTGGACAACACAATCCCGGCGATTATGCGCCGCCATCCAGTAATGCGCCACACAGCGCGTACCATTGCCGCAAGCCTGTGCCTGTGACCCGTCAGGATTATAAATCCGCATAAAAATGTCGGCTTTCGGGTCGGTCGGCTGTTCAATCACCAAAATCTGGTCACACCCGACACCGTGACGGCGATCGGCAATGTGCCTGACACGCGCGACATCAAGCGCCGCACCGCGCGCATCATCAATAACGACAAAATCATTCCCCAGCCCGTGCATTTTTGTAAAAGACAACGCATTCATTATGACGACCTCCGCATTTATTCCCGCCTTCCTATAGCACAGCCACGCACAATGTCAGCCATTATTTGCTTGACCGGCGGGGATAATCGCCTTATGGTGCGCGCATATTTCCGGACACTGTTATTGTTTGAGACAGTGCCCAAGGGTACACCGCAGCCGGCGAATAAGATCGCTCACTGCGGCGAAACTGTTTTGGATGGGATTTTGATGTTTGAATCGCTGAGTGACAGATTAGGCGGCATTTTCGGCAAGTTGCGCGGCAAGGGCGCACTTAAGGAAGCCGATGTTGACGAGGCCATGCGTGAAATCCGTATGGCTTTGCTCGAAGCCGACGTGGCTTTGCCGGTGGTCAAGGATTTCATTGCCAATGTCCGCGAACAGGCGGTCGGCCAAGATGTCATCAAAGGCGTTAATCCAGCACAACAAGTTGTCAAAATCGTCAATGACGCCATGGCTGCCTTGCTGGGCGGCGATGAAGACGAACAAAAATTGCAATTTGCCTCGCCGCCCTGCGCTTATCTGATGGTCGGGCTGCAAGGCTCCGGTAAAACCACGACAACGGCAAAAATCGCCCGTTTCCTGACGAGCCGCCATCGCCGGAAAGTCCTGATGGCTTCTCTGGACGTCCACCGCCCCGCTGCACAGGAACAATTACGCCAGCTCGGCGAACAAGCCGATATTGCCACATTGCCGATCGTCGCCGGTGAAAATGCCGTACAGATTGCTTTCCGCGCCATGGAAACCGGCCGCAAGGAAGGGTTTGACATTGTCATTCTGGATACGGCAGGGCGGCTATCCATTGACGAAGCGCTGATGCAGGAAGTCGCCGACGTCAAAGCCGCGACCCATCCGGTTGAAACGCTGTTGGTAGCCGATGCGATGACCGGTCAGGATGCAGTGAATACCGCACAGAAATTCGATGAAAAGATCAGCATTACCGGTGTTGTCCTGACCCGGATTGACGGTGATGCGCGCGGCGGTGCTGCCATGTCGATGCGCGCCGTCACCGGCAAGCCTGTCAAGCTTTTGGGGACGGGTGAAAAAACCGATGCGCTGGAACCGTTCCATCCCGACCGCATGGCCGGACGCATTTTGGGAATGGGTGATGTTGTCAGTCTGGTCGAAAAAGCCGCCGAAGCGGTGAATGAAGAAGACGCCGCCCGCATGGCGCAAAAATTCCAGAAAGGCCAGTTCGATTTTACCGATATGCTCCAGCAAATGAAGCAGATCAGCAATCTCGGCGGCGCCGGAAGCATCATGAAAATGCTGCCTGGCCTTGGGAAAATGGTCTCCCAGATGGAACAGGCCGGCATGGATGACAGTATTCTCCGGCGTCAGGAAGCGATGATTTTATCCATGACCCCGGCAGAACGCGCCAAGCCCAAGCTCCTGAACGCGTCACGCCGCAAGCGTATCGCCGCCGGGTCGGGCATGAGCGTACAGGACGTCAACCGGCTGGTGAAACAACTGGAACAGATGCAAACCGTCATGAAGCGCATGAAGAAAATGGGCATGGGCAAAATGATGGGCATGATGAAAGACATGATGGGCGAGCAGGATGCCGAAATGCTGATGCAGTCCATGGATGCTGACGCGCTGGCCAAAGACATGGCCAAAAGCAAGGATGGCGACGTTTTGGGCGCAAATCCTTTCCTGAGCGGCGGCGCAGGATCCGGCGGATTGCCGGGCATGATGGGGCATGGCGCCGGAATGGGGTTGCCTTCCCATGGCGGACGCAAGAAAGACCGTAAAAAAGGCAAACGTAAATAAGCTTAACCAAAAGACTGAAAAAAACTGACTAACAAACTGATTAACAAACCAAAGGAGTAGAAAAATGGCATTGGCAATCAGACTGGCAAGAGGCGGCCGTAAAGGGCGTCCATTTTACCGGATCGTCGTAGCGGATAAACGCATGCCGCGTGACGGCCGTTTCATCGAGAAGCTGGGAACATACAACCCGCTGCTCGCAAATGATGACGACAAGCGCGTTGTCCTGAATGAAGAGCGTATCAAACACTGGCTGTCCGAAGGCGCGAAGCCGTCCGACCGCGTGGCGAAGTTTCTCGGCAAGGCCGGGCTGATCGCTGTTCCGGAAATCCGCGAAACACCGCAGAAATCCGCACCGGGTCAGAAGGCACAAGACCGCATCCGCGAAAAAGAAGAAAAGCGCAAGGAAGCAGAAGAAGCCGCCAAGGCTGCCGAAGCTGAAAAAGCGGCTGCTGCGGAAGCTCCGGCCGAGGAAAGCGCGCCTCAGGATGCTCCTGTGGAAGAAGCAAAAGCCGAAGACGCTCCGGCTGCTGAGGCGGAGGCCTCTGCAGAAGCACCTGCGGAAGCTGAAAAGCCCGCAGAAGAAGAGAAGAAAGACGCCTGAGAGAACGAAAAGGCTCTTTTCTCATGACAAAAGCATCCCGGCCCGCGGAAAAACGCGTATGTCTTGCGAAAATCGCAACGGCACATGGCGTACGCGGGCTGGTGAAGCTTTATATTTACGCCGACGACCCGTATTTACTGGAACAATGTGCGCCGGTTTATACATCGGAAAACGGCGATAATACCCTTCAGGTCAAAATTAAAAACGCAATGGGCAAGGCGTCTTTGTGGCTGGCCGCGATTGACGGTGTTACCGACCGCGATCAGGCAGTCTTGCTGCGTAACACCGGCTTATGGGTCGCCCGCGATACATTGCCGGATATTGAAGATGACGACCATTTTTACATCGAGGATCTTGTCGGCCTTCCGGTACATGACGAAAACGGCACACATATCGGCATCGTCCACGCGGTTGATAATTTCGGGGCGAGCGATCTGGTTGAAATCCGCAGGAAAAGCGGAGACACGTTTTACCTCCCCTTTGACCGCGCGCATGTCCCCGACATAACGGAGTCCGGCATCACCGTCCGCATACCGGAAGATCTGTAGATGGGCTGGCATGTGACGTTACTGACCCTGTTTCCCGACATGTTTCCGGCTATGCTGGGGCAATCGCTGGCCGGGAAAGCGCTGGAGGACGGCAAATGGTCTTATCACGCTGTTAATATGCGCGATTTCGCAACCGATACGCACCGCACGGTCGATGACACGCCTTATGGCGGCGGGGCGGGCATGGTCATGCGTCCCGATATCATCGAAAAAGCGCTTTTATCGGTTGAAAAGCCGGGACGCAGGATTTACCTGTCGCCGCGCGGGCGCGTCCTTGATCAGGCACTGGTCACGGAACTGGCCGCGCAAAGCCCCCTGACACTGCTCTGCGGCCGGTATGAAGGCATCGACCAGCGCGTTCTGGATGCGCATCATTTTGAAGAAATCAGCATCGGCGATTATGTGCTGTCGGGCGGCGAACCGGCTGCGATGATCCTGATGGATGCGTGTATAAGGCTGCTGCCCGGCGTGATGGGCAATGAGGAAACATCCGGCGAAGAAAGCTTTGCAAACGGCTTGCTGGAATATCCGCATTATACGCGCCCGGCGCAATGGGACTCGTTGATCGGGCGCTCTTATGACGTGCCTGAAATCTTGCGATCGGGCGATCATGAAAAAATACGGCAATGGCGTCATGCAAAAGCCAGAGAAATCACCCGCGCCCGCCGCCCGGATTTATTGGCTGAAGACGAATAATTTGCTTGCATTTGGCCTGCACCTTCGGTAAAAAAGCGCAGTTCGTAAAGAACACCCGTGAAAAAGACAAGTGAGCCGCCATTGCGAGGCATTGCGAAACCCGCAGCCGCAAAATGATTATCGGGCTCCGATAAGGGAAAAGGATTGGAGATATGAACATATTGCAGAAATTCGAAGCGCAGCAGCTCGAACAAGTCCAGCAAGGCAAGAATATACCTGAATTTTCACCCGGTGACACTGTCAAGGTGAATGTGAAAGTGGTTGAAGGTAACCGCGAGCGTATTCAGGCCTATGAAGGCGTTTGCATCGCCCGCAATGGCGGTGGAATCAATGAAACATTCACCGTCCGCAAAATCAGCTATGGCGAAGGTGTTGAGCGTGTATTCCCGCTCTACAGCCCCCGGATCGACAGCATTGAGCTGGTGCGCCGCGGTTCCGTACGCCGTGCGAAACTTTACTATCTGCGCGATCTGCGCGGTAAGGCAGCTCGTATCTCCGAGCGCACCACAGGCCACGGGCTTGAAGTACGTGACCCGGATGCAGACACAATGACCAAAACAGCCAAGCGCGCCCAGAAGCGTGAAGACAAAAAAGCACGCGCAGAGGCCGCAAAAAAAGAAGCTGCGGCACTGGCAAAAGCAAAAGCTGATGCGAAGGCGGCGGAAGAAGCTGCAGCGCAGGCTGATGCTGCCGCAGGTGAAGAGCAAGCCTAGGGTCAAAACTCACAGCTCTTACGTCAGACATCATTGAAAAACGCGGCTATTATCGCCGCGTTTTTTTATTCCCCCAGAAAATATGGCGGACTATGACACGCCCGGCCCTTTATTATTGGCAGGCAACGGCGCTTTAGTCGCCGGCGCACGCGCCTGAAGGGAGGCTTCTTTCAGGGCTTCCACATCTATGCCGCGCCCTGTTGTCTCGATCTCGACACCACCGGCATTAAAAAATTCATTTACTCTACTCATTGTCACTCATCCTTTTTTCAAGCCAAGTCCAAAATGGCCAAACATATTAATGTTTTCGGGAAACTCTTATGGGCGCTTCCAGCTCAACAACACCCCCGTGCCCAGTCATAGCCGTCAATAGCGCTCTTTCATTGCTTTCAAGAGCCTGTGCCATGCCTTCCGATACATGACCGATCAAATGGGCACTCTCATGCAACACCGCATAAACACAAAGATGATCCGTATCCACAAGAATACTATCCGCCCGCACGTAAGACGGATCAGAAAACGCAATACAAACCTTGCCGTGATGATTGCGCATAAAAGCCGCATTCATATGGTCTTCCGGCCTATCGTTCAATGCTTCCAGAGCCATGTTTTTTCCTCCACTACACACACCGTTTATGTGATTATGGAATAAAACCCTTAAAAGAGTGCTAAAAATTCCGTCATGAAGCACCGTATTAAGGCACAGACTATGCTGAACAGTCTTGCCAATCAGCGTATTTCGTCCTAAGTTTGCTCTATCATGACAAAAGCGCGCACCTTGTTTGAAAAAATATGGGATGACCATGTTATCGACCGTCAGGACGATGGCACATGCCTGATTTATATTGACCGTCACCTTGTACATGAAGTGACCTCGCCGCAGGCTTTTGAAGGATTGCGACTGGCCGGGCGTCAGGTCAGAAATACGGCAGGAACGTTGGCCGTGGCCGATCATAACGTCCCGACAAGCGACCGCAGCGCCGGTATCAAAGAAGAAGACAGCCGCATACAGATTGAAACGCTGAGCAAAAACTGTTCCGATTTCGGCGTTCGTCTTTTCGATATGAATGACCAGCGTCAGGGTATTGTGCATATTATCGGCCCCGAACAAGGCTTTACCCTGCCCGGCACAACGATTGTCTGCGGCGACAGCCACACCGCCACGCATGGCGCGTTCGGGGCGCTGGCATTCGGGATCGGCACATCGGAAGTCGAGCATGTGCTGGCGACCCAGACACTGATCCAAAAACCCGCCAAAAGCATGCGGATCACCGTTAATGGCGCTGTGCCGAACGGCGTCACCGCCAAAGATATCATTCTGGCGATTATCGGCAAGATCGGCACCGCCGGTGGCACGGGCTATGTCATTGAATATGCGGGAGAAGCCATCCAGAACCTGTCCATGGAAGGCCGCATGACAATATGCAATATGTCGATCGAAGGCGGCGCCCGCGCCGGACTGATCGCCCCGGACGCGATCACCTTTAATTATCTGAAAGGCCGTCCGATGGCGCCAAAAGGCGCGGACTGGGACAAGGCCGTTTCATACTGGAAGACACTGCCCGGTGATGATGGCGCAACATACGACAAGGAAGTCATACTGGACGCCGCCGACATTGTCCCGCTGGTCACATGGGGCACCAGCCCGCAGGATGTCATCCCGATCACCGGCGCTGTCCCCGACCCGGCCACCGAAAGCGACCCGGCCAGACGCAGCGCCATGGAACGCGCTCTTGATTATATGGGGCTGACGCCCGGCACGAATATGCAGGATGTCCGCGTTGACAAGGTCTTTATCGGGTCATGCACCAATGCACGGATCGAGGATTTGCGCGCTGTGGCCGACATCGTTCAAGGGCGCAAGGTTGCTGACGGTGTCTATGCGATGATTGTCCCCGGATCAGGGCTTGTGAAAGCCATGGCGGAGGAAGAAGGTCTGGCGGATATTTTCACGGATTCCGGCTTTGACTGGCGCGAACCGGGTTGCTCGATGTGTCTGGCGATGAATGCCGACAAGCTTGAGCCGGGGGAGCGCTGCGCCAGCACCTCTAACCGCAACTTTGAAGGACGTCAAGGACGCGGCGGGCGTACGCATTTGATGAGTCCGGCCATGGCCGCCGCCGCTGCCATAACCGGAAAACTGACCGATGTAAGGGAGTTATAAAGCACATGCCGCTTTTAGGAGAAGGACAACGTCATCACTGGTTCAGGCTGGACGGCTCCCCTTTGGCGTGCGTTCAGGCGATTTTTCAAAAAGAAAAACGGCAAGAAAGGATAACATCGCAACAAGAGCTATCCTCTTTGCTTTCACCGCTTGGGTTGCGCGTGCCTTCAACACAGATTTTTATGCTTAATAATGCCTATAGCGCTCAAAAATTATGGCCTGATATTTTTCCCGGATACCGCCCGGATGATCATAATTTTTATATGGCTGTGCCTTACGACTATAAAAACCGGCATTTTATTCCTGCCGACAGCGTTCCTCTCGATGAAAAAGAAACGACGCTCTTTACCCAGGCATCCGGGATGCCTTGGGGAGCGATGACTCCCTGCATATCGTTCCGGCCACCCGCATCTTGTCATGTGCCTGACGATTTCAACCCCCAGACAGATGATTACGCCTCCGGCACAAGTCTTTTTGTCAGCCGCACATTGCCGTCAAACACACCGCCACAGCCATAGGAAGAACGTATGCCCGATCAATGGCCGGATCATTTTGACATTGAAAAATCCCCCGAAGCCGATTTGTTTTTCGGCTTCATCCAGCAAGGCATGGAGTCGCTGAAAGCGCTGGATGAAAAGCGTGCCAAATGGGCACGACAAAATCTGCCTGCGGATTATGAACTCACCTATATCTTCCACGAACATGCCGAACGGGTCGCGCGAGATGTCGAAAATACGGCGCTTTATCTGGGGTTGGGCGATATTGTCGCACGCAATCTTTACTGGGCGATGCTGCCTCATGATATCGGCAAAGCGCTTTTGCCGGTTAATATATGGGACACGATTGAAAAACCGGACGGGCATTTGAAACAGCTTCGGCGGTCGCATACGGATCTGGGCGTCCAATATACCGCGCCTCGCCTGCCTGAGGATCATCCTTTTACAGCGCTGATGCTGGATATCATGCAAAGTCACCATGAAAATATGGATGGCAGCGGCTTTCACGGCACAAAGGGAGAGCATTTATCCCTGCCGGTACGCCTTGCCTGCATTGTTGAAAGCTTTGATGGCTATAGAATCCGCCGCCCGCATTTCGGCAGTCGCGATATTTCCACCGCCGGGGTGCTGGAGCGAATGCGCCACGAAAAGGGCGCCGATTTTTACGACATGGATCTGTTTGAAGCTTTTGCTTCGATGAAACAGCAAGCGTCCACCCAACAAGAAACGACACAGACAACCGCAAAAGGCTAAACATCATGCAAAAATTCACGACCCTGAGCGCGATCGCAGCCCCCTTGCCGTTGATGAATGTCGATACGGACATGATCATCCCCAAGCAGTTTTTACGTACGATCAAACGTACAGGGCTGGGCGTTAATCTGTTCAACGATATGCGTTATGATGAAAATAACGTGCCGGTCAAGGATTTTGTCTTGAACCAAGCACCTTACACCAAGGCAGAGATTTTGATCGCCGGGGAGAATTTCGGGTGCGGCTCCTCGCGAGAGCATGCGCCGTGGGCCTTGCTGGATTTTGGCATTAAATGTGTGATTGCTCCGTCTTATGCTGATATTTTTTACAATAACTGCTTTAAAAACGGCATTTTACCGGTCATCCTGCCGCCGGATCAGGTTGATACGTTGATGGCGCGGGCGCAGGAATGTCCCGACGAGCCGATCACAATCAACCTTGGTGAAAAAACAGTCAGCGCCGGCAACCATGTTTTTTCTTTTGCCGTTGATGATTTCCGGCGTCATTGCCTGTTGAACGGGCTGGATGATATCGGGCTGACGCTTGAAAAAGAAAATCACATCAAAGCATTCGAGGAAAAAAGACAGGCCGGGATGCCGTGGCTCTGATCCCTTCCCCCGCAACAAGGATGACAATAAAATGACAAAGACGCATCGCCTGATGATTTTGCCCGGTGACGGGATCGGCCCCGAAGTCATGGCCGAAGTCAAAAAGCTGGCTGAATGGCTGGGAAGACATGCCGATATTGGTTTTGAAACGGACGAAGATCACTTGGGCGGTGCTTCGATCGAAGCCTATGGCGTGCCGCTGGCTGATGCGGTTCTGGAACGATGCCGCCGGGCGGATGCCATCATTATGGGCGCGGTCGGCGGGCCGCAATGGGATCATGTGGACTATAATATCCGCCCCGAAGCCGGCTTGCTGAAATTGCGTAAAGAGCTGGATTTATTTGCCAATTTGCGCCCTGCCCTTGTTTTTGATGCGCTGGTCGATGCGTCCTCTCTCAAGCCTGAAATCGTCAGGGGGCTGGATATATTGATCGTACGCGAACTGACAGGCGGCGTTTATTTCGGTGAACCACGCGGCATTGAAACTCTTCCGGACGGCCAAAAGCGCGGCTATAACACCCAAAGCTATACCACCAGCGAAATCCGGCGCATCGGCCGGGTCGCTTTTGATCTGGCACGCAAGCGCGGCAATCATGTTTGCTCCTGTGAAAAGGCCAATGTCATGGAATCGGGTAAGCTCTGGCGCGAAGAAATCACCCGCCTGCACGATGAAAATTATAGTGATGTAACGCTGAACCACATGTATGCCGATAATTGCGCGATGCAGCTTTTGCGAAATCCGCGCCAGTTTGACGTGATTGTCACCGATAATCTGTTCGGTGATATTTTGTCGGATGAGGCCGCCATGCTGACCGGATCTTTGGGCATGTTGCCATCAGCGTCTTTGGGCGCGGATGGCGTTCCGGGGCTTTACGAGCCGGTACACGGGTCAGCGCCGGACATTGCTGGACAAGGAAAAGCCAACCCGCTGGCGACTATTCTCAGCTTTGCCATGGCGCTGCGTTATTCGCTGGATCGCGGCGATCTCGCCAATATGATCGAAAAAGCCGTGCAGGACGTGTTATCGTCAGGCATGCGGACACCCGACATTATGGCCGCGGGTTGTACTGAAATCAGCACGGATGCCATGGGTGATGCGCTGATTGCCGGACTGGAAAAAACCATGGCGGAGGCAGCCTGATGAAAAAATACCTGTTTGGCCTGATTTTTCTGGCGGGTCTGGCAATGGCGCTTCTGCCTTCTGCCCCCTCCAGCGGTGATGAGGCCACAGACAGCGCCAAACGCCCGGTTTATGTCATGACAATGAATGGCGCGATCGGCCCGGCTTTTTCGGGCTATCTTGAGGCAGGCATCGCAAAAGCACACGCCGCCAACGCCCAGCTTATCATTATTGAACTCAACACGCCCGGCGGGTTATTGACCAGCACGCGCGAAATGGTGGCCGATATTATCGCTGCGCCGGTGCCGATTGCCGTGTGGGTGACGCCTTCGGGCGCGCATGCGGCCAGTGCCGGTACGTTTATTTTATATGCCGCCCATATCGCCGCCATGGATGAAGGCACCAATGTCGGCGCGGCAACGCCCATCCAGATGCGCGGTGATGCCAATGAACAGCAGGATCAGATCGATTTTCGCCGCATGTTTGAAGATATGACAGATCCCAACGCCAAAGCCGCGCGCGAAAAAGCCGTCGCCGATACAGCCGCCTTTATACGCGGGCTGGCCGAGATGCGCGGACGCAACGCCGAATGGGCGGAAAAAGCCGTCACCGAAGCAGACAGCATCACCGGACGCGAAGCGCTTGAAAAAGGCGTCATTGATGTTCTTGCCACCAATCGGCAGGAATTACTGAATAAAATCAACGGCAAGGCGATTACCCTGAAAAATGAGCAGATTGTCACATTAACAACAGATAGCGCCCCGGTCGTTGCATTCCGCCCCGACTGGAAAACCCGTTTTCTGGCCTTGATCACCGATCCCAATATCGCCATGATTTTAATGTCGATCGGCGTGTATGGGCTGATCCTTGAATTTTACAATCCCGGCGCTTTGTTTCCGGGTACGATCGGCGCTATTTCTCTGGTGATCGGGCTATATTCGATGAATGTCCTGCCGATCAACACAGCCGGTGCGGTTTTGATGATTTTGGGGATTATTCTGATTATCGCCGAAGCTTTCATGCCGTCTTTTGGTATTTTGGGATTAGGCGGACTAGCCGCCTTTATTGTGGGAGCGACAATCATGTTCGATACGGAAAGCATGCCGGGACTGACGCTTGACTGGGGCGTTTTGTGGGGCGTTGCCGCGCTGGGGCTGTTGATGGTGGGGCTGATCGTTTATATGACGATCCGCGTTTATAAAAATCAGGTTCAGACAGGCCTTGAAAGCATGATCGGGAAAGTCGCCCATGTCGTTGAATGGAGCGGCAAAGAAGGCCGTGTCCGCATTCAGGGCGAAGTCTGGCACGCCTATGCGGATGACGAGATGAAACTTGAAAAAGACGAAAAAGTCACTATCGCCAAGGCCGAGGATTTGAAACTTAAAATCACCCCCGACGTTTAACCCCCCCCCTTTTTCTTACAGGAGAGAAAAATATGCAGTTTTTAGGTATTCTCGTTGTTGGTCTGATCGTCCTGATCATCGCCTCGTTCCGGATCGTCAAAGAATATGAGCGTGGCGTGGTTTATACGTTCGGTAAATATTCGGGCATCCGGGCGCCGGGCATCCAGCTTGTCATTCCGGCCATCCAGCAAATGGTTCTGGTCGATATGCGGATTCGTACCGACGATATCCCGTCTCAGGATGTCATCTCCCGCGATAACGTATCCGTGCGCGTCAATGCGGTTGTGTATTACCGCGTGGTGGAGCCGTCATTCGCGCTGAACCGTGTTGAAGATTTCATCTCCGCCACCAGTCAACTGGCGCAAACAACGCTGCGTTCCGTGCTGGGCAAGCATGATCTGGACGATATGCTGGCACAGCGCGACAAGCTGAATAACGATGTTCAGGATATTCTGGACAGCCAGACCGATGGCTGGGGCGTCAAAGTCACCAATGTCGAGATCAAGCATGTCGATATCGATGCCAGCATGGTACGCGCCATTGCCAAACAGGCCGAAGCCGAGCGGGAAAGACGCGCCAAGATCATCAATGCCGAGGGCGAGTTTCAGGCCGCCAAGCAGCTTGACGAAGCCGCCAAGATCCTTGCTGCGCGCCCTGAAACCATGCAGCTCCGTTATCTGGGGACGCTGGGTGAATTTACCAACGCCAAAGGCAGCACGGTCGTCCTGCCGATGCCGATGGATTTGCTAAAAGGCGCTCTGAACAGCATCGAAAATAAAAGCAAAAAAACAGCATAGAGCATCCTAATTGTCATGCCCGCCTTGAGCGGGCATCCAGACAAAAGGCGGCAATGTGTATGGATCCCCGCTGTTTAAGCTCCGCTTGTGCGGAGCCGCGGGGATGACGGGGTGGTGGCAGAATGCTGCTATGGGGATGGCAAAGACAGAGAAAAAGAAAAAAGCCCCGCCGAAGCGGGGCTTTTCCAAATTCAGATCAAAGAAGAGACTTAGTCAACGCGGATATAAAGACCGCAAAGTACGCCTGTCAACGATTCATTATACAAACCGCCTGTGTGACACAGGGCGGCACCATCACCACCATAAGCAATAACCGTACCTTCATCTGCAACGCCATCATCAAGACGCTCATCAATTCGAAAGGCCTGATTAGGTGTCAGTGATGTTGTCGCAGCTGTAGGCGCTGCCTCAACACTATTATCAAGACGCAGATAGTGCCCGGCACGCGGCGAACCGTCTCCCAGGTTACCTACACCGTTATGATAACCAATGTGCCAGCCACCGCCAATATTTGCCCTGGGGATCGTTACACCGACAACAGTCGCAGCTGCCGCTGCAACATTGGCCTGAACACCAGAGATCAAGTCAGCTTGTGAGAGTTGCAGCCAGGAACGAGCAAGCTCGTTATCAACAGTCGCGATTGCACCACCAATAGTAATTGCAGCATCGTCAATGCGGTTATTCGCATTACCGTCAACATCGCATGCTCCCGTACAACCAGCAATACGCTGGCCGGGCCTTAAGATGTCACCCGGATAGCCGGCATACATGTCACGGAAAGATGTCATAGCCGTCTGGAATCCGGAAACCTGAGCAGCAGTCGACGTTATCCGTGCGTTATTGATCAATTCCTGACCTTTCAGAACGCCACCGATCAATAGACCGATAATAATCATCACGATGGCCAATTCGACAAGCGTAAAACCCGCTTGGCTTTTTTTAGCCTGATTTGGTACTTTACCCATCTTTTTGTATCTCCTTATTGAGTTGTGCAAGTTCGTTGGAAAGTAAATATTAACGAGGTTCGTTTTT
>SKGD01000051.1 GCA_007117665.1 Alphaproteobacteria bacterium | reverse complement strand
TGAACAAGCTTATGCTGGGGGCGGCGGTTATGGCCGTGTCCGGTCTGGTGTCGGGGCATGTTGCCGCCAACCCTACCGATATTGATATCGAAGCCACGATTATCCAGCCCATCACGATCACTCAGACTGCGGCTTTGCGATTTGGTAATATTGTGCCGGATGCGGATGATCCGGGTACGATGCTGGTTAGTCATGATGGCACGACCTTTACGCCCTCTGCCGAACTTCAGTATCTTGACGGCGCCGGTGCGGGCACGATGGAAGTTGGCGGCGCAACGGGCAGGGCGATTACTATCGAGGTGGACGATCCCACTGCGACTTTGACGGGGCCGGGCGATGCTATGACGGTTGGGAGCTTCACGTTCGGCGCCGGGGCTAATACGGATAATGTTGTGGCTGTGACTGAAGGAACAGATGAAATGACGTTCGAGATTGCCACATCCCCGGCCACCATCCGGTTGGGCGGCACGTTGACTGTGGGCGCGGCTCAGGTTGCCGGTGATTATGCAGGGACGATCTCGGTATCAGCCGCCTACGAGTAAGAAGCCATCCGGCAGCGATCTGCGGAAAGGAATGTGCGTTGGTAGTGACGGGCAGCAATATATCCGGCAATAAAGCGGCGCTTTCTGCCCCGTCCCGCATACGGGACGGGCTTTTCCAGCGCCGATTTTCGCGGTTTGCCTGTGTGGCGGTCGCGGCGCTGGCGTTTTTTGTGCTTTATGCCGGGCTGACCCGTGCCAGCGCTTCCGTGTCGGCGGTTTTGCCGGTTAAGGTGTCTTTGTTGCGGGCGATTGACCTGAATGTGCAGGCTGAATTAAATTTCGGGACGCTGGTTCTGACAGTTGATGCCGAAGGCCGCGCGCGGCTCGACCCGCAAAGCAGCCAGCTTTTCCTTGATGATTTTTCCGGCCTTGCCGTGGCGCAAGGCGATCCGCAGGTCGGGTTGCTGGAATTGCGCGGCGCGGGCGTGCCGATTGTTCTGTCGGTTGAGGATGAAACGGTGACCCTGACCAACGGCATATCAACGATCGATGTAACAAATTTCAATTTGATGACGGCGGATGGCGGCACGGTTGTAACGCTGGAGCCGCTGAATGAGTTTGACCCGCTTCTGGTGCCGGTTGGCGCAACGCTGGAAACGTCTCAGGGGCAGATGTCCGGCATTTATACGGGTTTTACCAGAGTTTTTGCAAGTTATCAGTGACGTGATGGATCCCCGCTCAAGGCGGGGATGACAAGAAGAGACGGTGACAAAATATGTTTCGGAGAGAGAGAAGATGATGATTAAAATGACGAACAAAAAACAAGCGGCGTTTTTATCCGGTTTTTGCCCGGCGGCGGCGCTGGCTTTGCTTTTGTGTCTGCCGTTACCGGCCGGGGCGGCGTCCGAAAATATCGACATCGAAGCGCGGATTGTTGGGCCTTTTGACCTGATCGCCACCCAGCCGCTGAGCTTTGGCGATATCATCCCTGATAATACTGTGTCCGGCGAAGTAACGATCGATAATGCCGGTACACCGACCGAAAACAACGTCACGCTGGTCGGCGGGACGGTGCAGGCCGGAACATTTACGCTGGTTGATGATACGACCGATCAGGTGCGGATTACCGTTCCCGCAAGCACGACGATTACCGATGGCGCCAACAGCATGACTGTCGATAATTTCACGCTGGGCGCATCCGGCGATGTGAACGTGCTGAGCGGGAATAACACTAATGACCTGCATGTTGATGTGCAATCATCCCCGGCAACCGGTTTCACGGTCGGCGGGCGTCTGGTTGTGCCTGATAACCAGCCCGCAGGCAATTATAGCGGCACAGTTGAAATTACCGCGGCCTACGATTGATCTTTGGGGCTGCGCGGCTTGTCTAAACGGGCTTGCAAAAAAAGCCTTTCTGTTGCAATATCGCCCGGTTAACAAGCGCGGGGAACGTCCCCGAAATGGAAGATAAGTGACTTATGGCTTCTTTAACGGGTAAATCCGGCACAGTTTCTGGAGCGCGCCGCTGGCGTTTGGCGCTGGGGGTTTGTGCGGCGCTTTGTGCCGGGATGGTCGCGCTGACTGCGCTTGCCCCACCCGCCGAAGCCTTGCGCGTCAGCATGAAACGCATCGTTTTTGAAGGCCCTGTGCGCTCCGATGTGATTACCATCATCAATAACTCCGCCGAAGAACAGACTTACAGGCTTGGTTGGAAACGGTACAAAATGACCGAAGACCGCGCTTTGGTTTCTCTTGAGGATGACGAAGACGCCGAAGGTGTTGAATGGGCCGAGGAAATGGTGCGGTTCGCCCCGCGCCGCGTGACCGTTCCGGCGGGCGCATCGCAACAGATTCGCTTGTTGCTCCGCCGCCCGCGCGACCTGCCGACCGGCGAATATCGCGCCCATTTATGGATCGTAACCGAAGAAAAGCCGCGTGAATTCGTTCCCGACGATTCGGAGACTCAGACAACCCATTCCGTCCGGCTTTCGATGTTGCCCGCCGTCAGCATGCCGGTCTTTGTCAGAAACGGCAATTTGACGGCTGCCGCGCGAATCTCGGATCTGGCCGTACGGCATATATCCGGCACGGAAGGGCGGGTTAACATGATGCTTCATCGTGACGGCGACCGCAGCCTCTACGGTGATGTCCGGGTTGTCTGCACCGGCAGCGGATCGGAATATGTCGCGCATGAAACGCGCGGTCTTGCGGTTTATACCGAGGTTAACCGCCGCGCGGTAAATGTGACTTACCGTTTCCCGGCGGAACAGGCGGCAAATTGCCGCACTGTGCGCGTTGAATATAAAGCCGATAATGATGATCGCCAGTATGGCGGCCAGGTCATGGCACAGGCAACCGCCAGCATAAATTAGCGCTTTTCTCTTTCAGTCGTGACTGTGTTGCTTTGTCGCTCATCTACGGGCTTCCCCAAAAAATTGTCATGCCCGCCTTGAGCGGGCATCCGACCAGACATCCGAGCTTTGGTGCAGGAAGACATAAATCCCGATGACGGGACGAAAAATATGCTATGATAACAATGGCTATTCTACGAATCACTCTTCGCTCGTAAGTCTCGGGCAGTTTTATATATTATGTCATTTTTGGTCAGGCGACTTTTCGCCACGGCAATTCTTATGGGGCTTATGGCATGGGCTTTGACGCCGGTGCCGTTTAAGCCTGCCTATGCCGAAACGCAGGCCGAAGAATGGATTTTTCAGGTGACGATGCCGCCCCGCTGGCAGATTACCGATGCGATGATTGCCTATTATCATGACGGGACATACTATCTTCCCTTGCTGGAACTCGCAGAATCTTTCCGTTTTTACACCGAAGCCGAAACCGGCCGTCAATATGTGCAGGGCTTTGCCGCGCGCGAGGAAAACAGTTTCACGATTGACGGCGAATCCGGCATTTTGGTGATCAGGGGTGAAGAGCGTTCCCTGCCGCGTGATGCCTTGCTTGACCCCGATTATGCGATTGATGACGATCTGTATGTGGCGGTCGATATACTGAACCAGATTTGGCCGGTTACTATGCGGGTTGATCTGGCGGCTATTACGGTTTTGGTCGAAGCCGACGAAGACCTGCCATTCGAGCGCGCCCTGAAACGGCAGGAAGCGCAGGCGCGTATTATGGCGCGGCGTGATTACAGGGACTCGCAAACGCTTGATTTGCCGCGCCTTGACAACCCGCATTTATGGCTGGGGAAGCCGGTTCTGGATTTGCAGACCAGCGCCGGGTATAACACGCAGACGCAGGATTTCCGAGTGTCCCAGAATATGACCGGAACCCAGCAAATCGGCAAAATGGTCGCCGAATACGGAACCAGCTTAAGCTATGATAATAACCGGTTTAACCGCCCCGATGCGCTGCGCCTGAAATTAATGCGGCAGGCAGCAGGCGATGATTATCTGTTTGTGCCGTATCTCAGGCGTGTGGAGTTTGGCGATGTCAGCATGTCACTGGCCAGCCGGATCGGCAGCGCATCGGGCGGGCGCGGACTGGTGCTGTCGAATCAGGATTCGGCGCGCGGGCGCGAATTTGACCTGATTACGGTCGAAGGCACAGGCCCGGCAGGCTGGGAGATCGAGCTATATAATAACAGCGAACTGATCCGGGTCGGCGAAGTCGGCGCGGACGGCGTGTATCGTTTTGAAGAGGTTATGCTCAATTTCGGCAATAACCGTATTCGCACTATTTTGTACGGCCCGCAGGGGCAAATCCGCGAAGATGTACAGGATTATAATATTTCCAGCGCGATGCTGGCGCCGGGGGATTTTAGCTACAGGGTCGGCGCGTTGCAGCAAGGGCGCGATTTTATCCCTCTGCGCGATCGTGATTTCAGCCGTAATCCGCGCGGACTTGTCCTGAATTCCGAAGTGGCTTACGGCCTGAACCGTTCTCTGACAATGTTTGGCGGCTATACGCGGACGCGGTTCCGGGCGACGGATGATGATGATTTTGACTATGTGACCGGAGGCGTTGCTTTTTCCACGCCTTTTGGTTTGGGGGAAGCGCGCGCATATCACCAGATTAGCGGCGGACAGGCAGCGGATGTCAGCTTTTTGACCGATGTGAAGGGGATTCGGCTGAATATGCGGCAGGCTTTTTACACTCGCGATTTTGAAAGCAGTGAATCCGGTTTTGGCGATGCCGGAAAATCGCGGGAGACGGATATTCAGGCCAGCACGAATTTCAGATTGGGGGCGATGCCTTTGGGCTTGCGGTTCCGGGCCCTTCACCGCGAATTTTTCAACAGCGACAGCACGACCAATATCACAACCGCCCAGAGTTTCAGCGGGCGCGGGCTGCGGTTTAATAACGCAACCAATACGCACCTGATTGATAATGTGCATCAAAGAACCGCCGGTACATTCACAACCAGCTGGAGCCGCCGCCCGTGGCAGTTACGCGGCAGCGTTAATTACAGCCTTCATCCCGATATTGACATTAATACGGCACAGGCTGAGTTGCGCTATAGGCGGGCGGATTCCTTTCAGGCGGCGGTGAGCGGGAATTATAATTTTAACGATCAGTTATTTGGTGTTGGCGGCCAGATCGGCTATGAGTTTGAAAAGCTCCTGACCAGTTTCGATGCGCGTTATCAGGAGCGCAGCGGTGTGACGCTCACAGTGCGCGCTTCGACATCGCTGCACCCTTACAATCCTGACGGTGCTTACGGGC
>SKGD01000104.1 GCA_007117665.1 Alphaproteobacteria bacterium | reverse complement strand
TAAGCCACTTTTGAACTGACGGCGTCTAATATCGTCTTTTCTCAAACGCATCTGAAAATAATAAGTATCACCGCGTAAATATACATACGATGCGATTTTTTTTGAAGAATGTATCACAGTTTGTATCACTTTCTCTGGAAAGTGACTGCTGTGTCGAAAATCAAGCGCTTGAATTTATTGATAAAACATCAAAATAATGGAGCGGGTGATGGGAATCGAACCCACGTAGCCAGCTTGGAAGGCTGGAGCTTTACCATTAAGCTACACCCGCTTATGATCAAGAGAACAACACTCATGTAGCGCAAAAAAAACGCCAAGACAAGACTCTTATTTGCCGGTGCCGCACTGTTTTCGATTGCGCGGTTTTTATCGCGCCCGGCCGCAGCGGCCGGGCATCCGGTTGTTAAAGGCGCAGCGCCGATTCCAAAATTCGCCGGGGCGGGCGGCCATCCGTGCCGAAGTCCAGACGGCTGAAATCGTCTTTGTCCGCCGGGCGCCATGTAATATCATGCCCTTCGACCGGGGCAAAGCGTTCGCCGGTGCTGATTTGTTCGGCAAAAGCCTTGCCGGCATGCCCGCCACGCAGCGCAACCTCGACAAATTGCCGTTTGCGACCGCCGGTGAAGTCCAGAATGGTGCTGCCGGGGGCGAGGCTGAAATGATGCAGCGGCACATTGAACATGCCTTTGGAAATATGGGCGATAATTTCTTCGCCGCCGCATGAAACAACCGCAAACTTGCCGAAATGCGCGACGAGCGAGTCAGGCTGGATCGAGGTTTTGATATTATAGTAACCATCGCGGTAAACGATCGTCTCATCAGGAATATCAGGCACCAGCGCCGGATCGATCTCATCACCGATCAGGCTTTTAAAGCCGGGGCTGATCCCGTCATTATCACCGCTGAGCGCCAGCGCCGTGACAATCGGATACACATAGCCTGACCGGAACTGGCCGGCGCCTATATTGCCTTTGCCCTGTAACGAATTGACCAGCAGCGGCATGTCATTGACATCATCCGGCACGTTGAGCTTATAAAGCTTTTCCAGCGCCGGTTTGACAAAGGACAGCGTATGGCCGCTATTGACGGCGAAAATTTTCTTGCCGTTTTTCAACTGCGCCATGACGAACCCTTCGCCTTCATTTGTCTGGCGGGATCCTGTGTCATCCATGCGCGGGGCGGTATTGACAAAAAAGACCTGGCGGTTCGACGGCGAAAGCGGGTTAAGCGCTCGCCGCGCCAGCATATAGCCGGTTTGCACAGTGTTAAAGGGGCGCACATCGACCGTGTCATATTCCAGAATGTCCAGATCCTGATGCGTGAACCAGTAAAACAGATTGTCATGCACAACGCCGTGTGCGTCGCTGTCATTATAGTCGGCAATGACGACCAGATAGAATTTATTGGGATTTTTCACTTTATACGCTCCTTCCGGCGGGGGTCATGCCCCGATCGGCAAAAATGTGACGCCTTTATCCTGCATATGGGTGATCAAAGCAACAAAAATATCCAGCAAGCCCTCCTGATCATGCATCAGGATAATATTGGCGCTGCCGTTTTCGTGCAGCAAATAAGGGTCGCTGTCGATTTTGGTTTTCAGCGCGTCTGTCGTCCGGAACGGCCAGTTCGCGGCATGGGATTCAAAAGCAGGATTCAGCATCCAGTCCGATGTTGAAAATGTGTATAAGGCATCACGCGCGGCGGCCATTTCCGTGTCGGCATACCACGGGTAATGCACGCCTTCAAAAGCATTATCGGCGAAGCCTTCACCTGCCAGATAATCCTGCAGCCTTGCCTTCAGTTCGCGTTGTTCCGGGGTTGGCGCGCGTAGCGTGATATTCAGCCCTTCGCCGAACATATGCCGCAGGTAAGACCCGTAAGCACCGGCCTGATCATAATCAACAATCCAGCCGCCCATACCGCGATCCAGATGCGGAAAACGCAGCAATTTTACCGGCCGTGCAATGCCGGCTTGCCGGTACAGCCCGTCAATCAGGCGTTCGGTCTTTTCGATTTCCGCAACAATATCTTCATAGCGCATCGTGCTGGCGCGGCTGTGGCTGTACAGGTGATTGCCCAGAACAAACCCTTTTTCTATGGCCCTGACCAGAGGCGCGGGGTTGTTTTCAATCCCGGTACACGGCACGTCCAGATCACGATACGCGCCGCCCACGCAATATAAAACCGCCGGAATGTCGCGCGCGGCCAGAAAATCCGTCAGCGCATCTGTCTGGGTAGTCGGCGAATCGTCAATCGTCAGATAAGCACGCATGAGTCATGTTTTCCTTTTCTTCTTCGCCTTTTTGGGCGGGGGATCATCCTTTTTGAAGGCTTCGCTTTTAAAGCTCGCATGGCGGCTTGCATCTTCCGGCTGGCCATAGGGATCCATGTGAATCATAATCTCGGCATTGGGGAAATGTTGCAATAATGTTCGTTCGATACGCGTTGTGATGCTATGGGCGGATTCCAGACTAAGCTTGGGATCCAGTTCAACATCGAAGAAAATATGCACCGCCATGCCGCTTTTGCGGGTTCGTAAATCATGCACCCCCAGCACGTCTTTGTCCTGCCGCGCCAAAGTCAGGATTGTTTGCCTGTCCGGCTCCGGCAATTCACGATCCAGCAGCATATCCAGCCCCTTGCGCCCGATATGCCATGCCACATACGCCAGATAGGCGGCGACCCCCAGCGCAAAAAGCGGGTCGATCCAGCCCGGCGCACCGTAATAAATCATGATAATCGTGACGATGACGCCGCTATTGACGGCGATATCCATCGAATAATGCGCCTGATCGGCTTCGATCGCCAAAGACGGCGCACGGCGCAGCGCATAGCTTTGAAACCGTACCAGCGCATATGACAAAATGACCGACACGCCCATCACCGCAATCGCCAGCCCGTGATCGCTGACCGCTTCTTGATGGAGAAAGCGTGTTGCGGCCTCGGACAGCAGGTAAAGCGCTGCCCCGGCAATGAATAATCCCTGCGCCAGCGCCGCCAGCCCTTCGGCTTTGCCGTGGCCGTAACGATGATCGCGGTCAGCCGGGCGAATAGCATATAAAATCACCAGCAAATTCATCAGCGATACGCCGGAATCAACAATCGAATCGACCAGCGATGCCAGAACGCTCAGCGAACCGCTCTGCAGATAAGCATAGCTCTTAATCCCGATCAGGAGCGCAACCATCAGCAAAGCCGCCAGCCCTGCTGCTATCGCATAGGCGGGTTTTGCGGCTGGTGCCGGGGGGGCGGCGCTGGGTGTGCCGCTTGTCGTTTGCTGGGGTTTTTGGCTTGTCATATATCCTTGCCGCCTGATCACATCCAATCATATTGTCTGCGTCATTATCCTATGGCTTGTCCAGCATTTTTAGGTCATGACCCGCCAAAAGGAAGCCGGCGGGGTTATGGATCGGACGGCGGGGTATAGGGTGCGGGATGAGGGTGCAAATGGCCGATCCGTTGCAACAAGGTATAGCTTTCAACGGTTTTATTCCGGCGCGCGCGGGTCAGCGCCGTCCGGGCGTTCAGAAGTTCCTGTTCGGCGTCCAGCATGTCCAGAACCGTCCGGGCGCCCATCGCGGTTTCCGCTTCGACTCCGTCACGGGCGTCGCGGGCGGCATCGATCTCCCGGCGGCGCGTCTCTGCCTCCCGGCGGGCGGCTTGCCAATGATGCCAGTGTGTTTCAACGTTCCGGGCGACAATGCTGGCATGATGTGTGGTGTCATATTGGTGGCGGCGCGCTTGTTGCGCGGCTTCGCGGATGCGCGATCGCACCGCGCCGCCCTGATAAAGCGCCATGGTTGCGCGCAGCCCTGCAGTTTTGCTTTCGCTGCGGTTGACAAGGCCGGGCTGGGGGTCATATTGCCTATTATAGGTTGCATAGGCGTCTATCTGCGGCAATGTGGCGCTGCGGGCGGTTTTGATATCGGCCTGCGCGGCTTTTTCAACGGCTTGTGCGGCATGCAGGGACGGATGATCGCGCTCTGCAATAGCCAGTGCTTCCTGTAATGTATCGGGCAGGATTAACCGTTCAGACGGAAACGTCATGTCCTCCGGCGCGGGAAAGCCGGTTAGTTGCGCGAAGGCTGCCAGCGACCCTGCCAGATCGTTATCCGCGGCAATTTCGTCTGCCTGGGCGCGGGACAGGCGCATGGTTGCCTGATTAATATCGGTGCGGGTAATCGCCCCGGCGGCGAATCTTTTTTCTGCTGCATCCATGGCGGCCTGTAACCTGCGGCGGTTGGCGCGGTGCAGCTCATGTAAGGCGCGGTCACGGATCACATCCATATAAACGGTCACGGTGCGCAGGATGATATCTTGACGAATGCCGTGATAATCCGCCTGTGATGCGCGAATCAAATGCCGCGCCCGCGCCGTGTCCGCCATTGTGCGGCCACCGCGAAAAAGAGGCTGTTCCAGATGAAGGCCGATTTCCTTGGTTGTTGTGCCGGTTGCGCCGGCGAAATTGCTGTTATCGATCTTTGTTTTATAAATCCCCGTTTCGGCGCTGAGCGATGGATGCCATCCTGCCATCGCCTGCGGGTACAGCTCGGCGATCGCGTCCCGTTCGGCGCGGGCTGCTGCCACGGACGGGCTGTGTTCATAGACATGGTCTATAACGTCTTCAAGGCTCATGGCGCGGGCGCTACAAGGCATCGTAACGGCCAGAAACACACATAAAAACAGAGCCGGATAACGGCGTATCATAACCGACATTGTCTGCAACACTCCTTTTTTGCCATGGTTTTGCCACAGGGTTTTCACGGGGAGCATAGAAATAGGCATAAACAACTATAAGTGTAAATAAACAGAAGGCTATAATTTTATATTTAAAGCAAAATCATATAGTTATGCGCGAATACATCTGTATGAACACCGCCACATTACAACTAAAGATTCATATATGATTAATACTTATGGTTGTATTCTGGAGGTATGGGGCAAACATAATCGCGGGGGGTTCAGGATGGCGGAACAGGATGATGGCGCAGGCAGCATGTCATATATGGCGCAGTCTTTCGAGGATGGCGGCGCGTTCTATGTCATGCCGTCAGGCAGGCTGGATGCGGATCAATATGGCGCCGAAGATCTGGACGGTGTCACGGAAAGTATTTTCGGGTCGGGAAATGCGAATTTTCTGATCATGCAGGCCGGGCAGACGAACGAGGCATTATCGCTGTCAGGGGATGATGTCCTGACCGGTGGCGGTGAGGCTGCTTTCCTGCAGGCGGGCAGCACCGCGGCAGACGGGGCGGGATCCTTGGCGGCGGGCGGCGACCATCATGATGAGTCATTTGTGCCGATGCCGTCACAGGGCGCGCAAACCGCACAAGATACATGGACGCCGCCATCTTCGGTGGCTGTGGAAGGTGCTTTGACAGGCGGGGCGATCGGCTCGCTCGGCATATCGGAAATGGCGGCGAATAATGCCGGGATCATGGCCGGTATGCGGGGCAATGTCGATCAGGCTAACGCCATCGGGACAGACGGAAATGACGGCACGAACGGTACCGGGGGCGTTGACGGTGTGTCGCCGGATCCGGTCGGCGGCGAAGGCGGCGTTGTCAATCTGGCTCATGTCACGTTCGGCGATATGAGCTGGGAACTGGGCGATGTTATTAATCTTGGTGATATGGCGGAATATCTGACAACGCTTGTTGATCTGTCGGATGTTAGTCATCTGGTGACAACGACATTTGAAAGTGTGACCGAAATTCTGGACTTTCTGCACGTGACCGACATTCTGACCATGCTGACGGAACATGTCACGCAGTTGCTGGATGGGCTGGTCGGGGCAGACGGCCTGACATTGCAGCTCGATGCGGTTTTATCATCGGTGACGACGCTGGATCTCGATTTGATTTCCGGCGATACGGTGACGAGCCTGCTGAACAAAATAGTCGATTTATCGCCCGTGACCGGCCTTGTGGGAGAGATTGGCGGGCTTGATAATCTGGTGCTGGCCGATATTGGCAGTACGCTGAATTTGTTCGGGGCGGCTCATCCCGTTACGCATGATGGCGATACGGATCTGGGCGTGGGGCTTAATATTGGTCTGGGCGATATGGACATTGTTAACGGTTTTACGCATGTTGCCTTTGACGCGGTCGAGGATTTACTCGGCGATGTTGATATTCTGGCCGGTCTGGATGTGGGATTGTTCGGAGAACCGGGAACGGGAGATGGCGGCCTGAATGTTGATCTGGGGCTTGATATCGGGCTGGCGGGTCATACAATTCTGGCCAATGACGGGCTGGAGGCAGCCCTCGGCCCGGTGGATGACGTTCTGGATGCGTTGGGCGTCAATCTTGCGCTTGATCTTGATGTTGCGGCCAATCTGTTCGGTGACGAAGCGGCAGACTTGATTGATTCGCTGCCCGGCGGGTCGGCGGCGGATCATATCATTGCCGATATTGGCGATGTGGTTGCGGATCTGGCCGAGGATGTTACCGGATGGCTGGGCATGGACGGCACGATGGAACCCGGCGATGGCGATGTCACGCTGGATGTCGATATCGGGCTGCTGGACGATACCATTCTGGCCGACCAGATTGATATTGCGCTCGACCCGGTCGAACATCTGGTGGGTGACATTGATATTGGCGCTGGAATCGGGCTTGATTTGCTGGGTGGCGGTGCCACGGATGGTGAAAGTGATGGCGCGGGCATAACAGTCAATCTCGATCTGGGCGTGGCCGGGATCGACGTGCCGGATATCGGGCTGGATATTCCGCTTGATCCGCTGGAAGGGTTGATTGGCGATACGGCTATTGATCTCGATATTGCGCTGGATCTGCTTAACCCGGACGGAGAAGGCGGCCTGTTGGGCGACATTGCCGATGATATTCTGGCTGGCGATATGTTGGGCGATGATGGTCTTTTGGGCGGTCTGTTAAGCGGCGGCGAGGCCGGCGAAGATGACAGTCTATTGGGCTGGACGGAAACAATCATACCCGATGCGGGTGATCTGGTCGGGGATGTGGTGGATGATACGCTGGGCGGATTGATCCCGGATCCGGTTGGCGGTCTGGCCGAGGGTCTGGGGGGCTTGTTGGGCGGTGGTTCCGAACAGGGAGGCGGTGGAGGCGGCTTGTTTGGCGGCGGAGGGTTATTCGGATGACCCATAGCCGTGCCGTGCCTGCCGCGCGCCGGAGCGATCCTCTCAGGCCCGCAGGCTTTTCAGTGTGCCGGACGGAAATTCTGGTGTCGACCCTGACGATCAGCCTGTTGTCTTTGGCATTACCGATCATGACCTTGCAGATTTACGACCGGATCCTGCCCAATCCCGGTTCGGGGACGTTGCCGGTTCTGGTGGCCGGGGTTTGTGTGGCGATCACGCTCGAAGCCCTGTTGCGGCTGGGGCGCGCCTATATGATGGCGCATGCGGGGGCGCGGTACGAACATTTATTATCATGCCAGACCATGTCTCATTTTATCCATTCCGATATATCGCATCTGTCCGGCGGCGGTGTCGGGATGCAGCTTCATCACATGGCGGCGATCGGGCGGCTCAAAGATTTTTACAATGGCTATGCGCTGGCGACATTGTGGGAATTGTCGCTGGTGCCGGTTTTTCTGGCGGTGATTATTTATATTGGCGGGCCTTTGGCGGCGATACCGGCTTTGATTCTGATGATGTTCACGCTGGTGTCGCTGGCACAGGGACAAAATCTGCGCCGGACGCTGGCTGCGCGCGACCGGCTGGATGATCGCCGTTATGATTTCCTGATTGAAAGCCTGGAAGGGATCCACACAATCAAATCTCTCGCGCTGGAGCAGCATTTCATGCGGCGTTATGAGGCGCTGGAACAAGATGGCAGCACTGAAAGCCACAAAGTCACTGCTGCCATGGCGGCGATGTTCAATACCGGCCATGTGTTTTCGCATATTATGATTGCTGCTGTGATCGCCGCCGGCGCGTTGCTGGTGTTACAAGGCGCGATGACCACCGGGGCGCTGATCGCTGCCGTGTTATTATCCGGCCGCCTGATGCAGCCTGTCCAGAAAGGCATTGCCTTATGGGCGCGGTATCAGGATTACAGTCTGGCGCGCCAGCGCGTCAGCACAATTTTGGAGCGGCCACGCCATACGCATCTTGCCACTGGTCTTGCCGCCGGTGACGACGAAGCCGCCGTCCCGGACGCCCGCCTGTCAGACACGCTGGATAAAGGACGTTTGCTGGTTGATGATCTGGTGTTTCGCGCACCCGATCGTGACGATGCGTTGCTGGACGGTGTCAGCCTGCAGGTTGCGCCCGGCGATTCTGTTTTATTATCGGCGGCGGACGATGTCGCGCTGGCGGTATTTTTGGAATTGATAACCGGCATTTACACTCCCGATAGCGGCCGGATTTTACTGGACGGGCGCAATATCATGGATATTCCCCCCGATCTTGTGGGGCGGCATATTGGTTATGTCCGCTCCCAGCCTGTGATGTTTCGCGGCACGATCAGGGATAATCTGACCTGTTTCGGGCGGGTCGACAGCCATGACGCCAGAGAGGCCGCGTCTTTGCTGAATCTGAACCGCGATATTGCCGGTTTGCCGGGCGGGTTTGATACGATGCTCAGCGGCGATCACGGTGATGCGATATCGCCCGGTTTCAAACAACGTATTGCCATGGCCAGAATATTGGCGATGCAGCCCGGCCTGCTGATTTTTGACAATGCGGATCGGGCGCTCGACCGCGAAGGCTATCACATGCTCTACAGGATTCTGGCTGGGTATAAAGGCAAGACCAGCCTGATCCTGATTTCGGAAGACCGCAATATACGCGGTCTTGCGGAGCGGCGGTTTCATATCGCGGATGGCCGGTTACAGCCTTTTCTGGCGCCGGTAGCGCCGGTCGCGACCAGTGAGGGCACATGATGCAGGATCACCCCATACATGAAATGATGCGGACGCTTGGCAAGGCCGGGCGGCAGGGTTTTGCTGCGGGTGGTGAATGGGAGAGCTGCTTGTGCGCGCTTGTGCTGGCGCTGGAGCCTGCCTGCCGGTATGACCGGATTTTGGAATCTCTGCCCGCCGGTGATGCCGGGCTGGGGGAAGGCGCTCTTTTGGATACGCTGGCGCATCTGGGATATGTCGGGCGGCCGGTAACGCTCAGGGCGCAGCAACTCGATCACAGGCTGTTGCCATGCCTGTTTGTTGATCATTGCGGCAATCCGGCGGTCATTCTGGATCATGACGGTAGCGCATGGAAAATGCTGCGCGGCGGTGACATCGTCCATACCCCGATGGCGGAGGTTAAAAATCTGCGCGGGCGGGTTTATTTTTTCAGCCGGTTTGACGAAACGCAAAACCCGTTATCCGCCTTTGTCCGGCAAAGCACCGGATATGGTTGGTTCCAGGCGCTGGCCGGGCGGTTCAAAGGCACAATCGGCCAGATGTTAATCGCCGGTTTTTTCCTGAATTTGATGGTGCTGGTGACGCCGCTTTATATCATGCTGGTCTATGACCGGGTGATAGCGACCGGCACGCCGGACACGCTGTTAATGCTGGTGGCCGGGGTGGCGCTGGCGATCCTGTTTGAATGGCAATTGCGCGCCGTCCGGTCGCGCGGGCTGTCATGGTTTGCGACCCGGATCAATAATATTGTCGGTAACCGCATTTTCGCGCATTTACTGTCTTTGCCGCCTGCCTTGATCGAAAAAGCATCCGTCACTGCGCAAATTGCGCGGATCAAGACATTTGAAGCCGTGCGTGACTTTTTTTGCGGGGCGGTATTTTTATCCATGATTGAAATTCCGTTTGTGTTTATCGCTGTGCTGGCGATTTACATTATCGCCGGGCCTTTAGTGTTGGTGCCGCTGGTGATGATCGGGCTTTATGTGCTGTTATTTTACGTTATCCGCGCCCGCGTCAGGGTCGCCATCAGGCTGGCGGCGCGCAGCACATCGGTGCGCCAGCAATTCACCATCGAAACATTTGAAAAAATCAAGGCGGTGCGCGGTTACGGGCTTGCGGCCTTGTGGCAATCCAAATATCGCGATTTATCCGGGCGCGAAATGAACGCGCATTTTTACCTGAACTGGCTGGGGATGATGGCGGAAACGCTGGCGCACATGTTGACAGTGCTGGCGGCGGTGGCAACGGTCGGGGTCGGCGTGCATCTGGTCTGGGCGGGGGTGATGAGCCCCGGCGCGCTGGTGGCGGCGATGATTTTGGTCTGGCGTATTCTGACGCCTTTTTACGGGCTGTGCAGCATGATTCCGCGGCTGGAGCAGGTGCGTCACAGCCTGCTCCAGATTGACAGCCTGATGGATATTGACACGGAACAATCGGGCGCGGGCGCGAAAAATGCACGGCTTCCCGCCTTGCGCGGCCATGTCGCGTTTCGGCGCGTCCGGCTGGATTATGACGGTAACGGACAGGTTGTTTTTGACGGGCTGACATGGGATGCCGCCCCCGGTTCGCTGGTGGTGGTCAGTGGCGCGAACGGGGCGGGAAAAACCAGCATTCTGAAGCTGGTCAAAGGCCTGTATGAACCGGCTGAAGGTGCTGTACGGCTTGACGGATTCGATATCAGGCAACTGGATGCGGGGGATTTGCGCCGCCGGATTGCCTATGTGCCGCAACAGGCGGATTTTTTCCACGGCACTATCATGGATAATTTGCGCTTTGGCAATCCGCTGGCGACGCCGGATGATATGCGCGCGGCGCTGGAAAAAGCCGATGCGTGGGATGCTGTGTGCGCGCTGCCGGACGGGATGGACACGGTGATTGCGCGTTACGGTACGGCGGCGCTGCCGCCCGATCTTGCGGTGCGTGTGATGCTGGCGCGCGCCTATCTTCATCAGGCGCGCTTATGGCTGATTGATGAATTACCCAACGCGTTTTTGTGCAGCAAAGCCGGGCGAACCCTTATTGATACGCTGGTGCGGGAAAAGGGCAGCCGCACCTGTCTGATCGTCAGCTATCGTGACGATCTGATGCGCTATGCCGATCTTGTCGTAATCCTGCGGCGCGGCATGTCCGCCATCACCGGGACGTATGATGAGCTGGCGGCGCTGAAACAAACATTATCAGAAAAAGGAGGCACCGATGCCGTTTCGATCGAAAAACAGGGAAAAGGCGGATCAGTCCCGCTATCTGTCGCAGGCCGTCCAGCTTGAGGAATCGGTCAACCCGTCTCTTGTCCGCATGACGGTCATGACCGTCAGCATTGCGGTGTTGGGCTTTATCGGCTGGGCGGGCTTTACGAATATCAACGAAGTGGCGCGCACGCCGGGCGAGATTGCGCCGCAAGGCATGGCGCAGCTTGTGCAGCATCTTGAAGGCGGGCTGGTGCGCGAGATACTGGTCGCCGAGGGAGAAACTGTTGCGCGCGGGGATTTATTGTTGCGGCTTGACGGCACAGGGATACAGGAAGATCTGGCAAGGGCGCGCAACCGGGCGGTTCATCTTGATCTGCAGGAAGAGCGTCTGCGCGCTTTTATTGATGGCCGCGCGCCTGACTTTTCAACATTTTCCGGCGTTGAAGAAGCCTCCATACGCGACCAGCAGGCATTATATGACAGCAGTATCGCAGCATGGCAGAAAGAACGCCATATATTGCGGGATCAACTGCAGCAAAAACAGCAATATCTTGAAGCGATTGAATCGGAATTACAGACGGCGTTCAGCAATTTTACAATCACACAGGATTTGTATAATCGCCGCCGGATCCTGAATGATCAGGGTTATGTGTCGGATATTATGCTGCTGGAAACCCGGCAGGCGCTGAATAATTATCGCGGCGCGCTGCGCCAGCTTGAACACCGGATCGAACGCGCCCGCACCGAGATCGGCGAGTTCGATAACCGCCTTGGATCGCTGGATGCACGGTATCTCAGCGATGCCAGGGAAAGGCTGGACAGCGTGATGGCCGATCAGGCCGAAAACCGGGAAATTCTGGAAAAATTGCGGGAGCGGCGCGCAAGGCTGGACGTCAGGGCGCCGGTGCGCGGGCTTGTCAAAGGACTGGCAGTGAATACGGTCGGTGGGGTTGTGTATGCAGGACAGGTTTTGATGGAGATTGTCCCGCTGGACGAAGAATTGATTGTGCAGGTCAGAATCCCGCCGCAACATATCGGCCATGTAAGGCGCGGACAGGCGGTTAATGTTAAATTCAGTTCATTCGATTTTTCGCGTTACGGCTATGTGCCGGGGGCGCTGGAGCATATCTCGGCGACAACTTTCCGGGGCGAGGGCGGCGAGCGTTACTATATGGGGCGGGTGCAACTGCAACGCCACTATGTCGGGGACGATCCGCGCAATGTCGTGATGCCGGGCATGACAGTCATGGCCGATATTATTACGGGGCGCAAAACCATTCTGGATTATTTGCTCAAGCCCGTCCATCTGGCGGTGCGGACGTCATTCAGTGAACGCTAGCCGCCTCCAAGGGAGATGACAGGATGATAACGGATTTTGAATATAGGGATGATATGGCGGATGAGGCTGCGCGCCCGCTGGGGGTTCTGGTCACCGAAAATGACGCGCATATACGGCGCTTTATCGAACGCCAGATCGCCGCCATGGGGCATAATGTGATATTCGCCGATAATGCCGCGCAGGCACAGGCAATCCTCGATAATCGCCAGTCCCGCGTCGGGGTGGATATTGCCATGATCGACCGGGCGGTCATCATGCATGAGGATTTTCGTATGCCTTCGTTGCGGCGAGAAGGCAGCTTTCCGGCGGGGATTCCGCTGGTGATTGTCGGCGAAGAGCCGTTCATCGACGAGTTGTTCCGTGAATCCGGCCGGATGATTTTTTACAGTCTTGTCAGGCCGTTCACCGAATCGATGTTGCGGGCTGTTTTGATGGCGGCGGTGCGCGAGGTGCGGCAAAGCCATGCGCTGGAAAAAACCATGCATACCCGCCGTCAGGCTTTTGGCCTGATTGAGACATGCTGCTTTCGGTTTCGCACGATTGCCGAAGCCGATCAGGCGGCGCTGACGGCGGCGCTGTGTTTTGACAACCCCCGGCGTGTGGTGACGGGGCTGCGCGCTTTGGCGGTGAATGCGGTTGAACACGGTAATCTTGAAATTGGCTATGACGGCAAGGCGGCATTGATCCACGCCGGGCGGTGGCAGGATGAAATTGACTGCCGCCTTGATATATCGCCTTATAAGGAACGCGCCGCGGAACTGACGATAGCGCGCCGCGATGACGGGCTTTATGCGGTGGTCAGGGATGACGGATCCGGTTTTGATTGGCGGCCTTATATGGTGATTGATCCCGCCCGCGCCGGGCATGATCACGGGCGCGGAATCGCACAGGCGCGCGCTGCCAGCTTTGACAGGCTGGCTTATAATGAGTCCGGAAATCAGGCGGTTGCTTTTGTCCGCAACAAGAATTCGGATGGTAATAATCCCGGATAAATCCGCCCGGATTTTCTTTTCCCTCTATGATTGAAGTGACGGCATTGCTATACAGAAAGGTGTAAATTCCGAATCTGTCATTGCGAGGGTCAGCCATGGGCAAGCAAACGCCGCTTCATGATCGCCACATCCGGCAGGGCGCCAAAATGGGGCTTTTTGCAGGCTATGATATGCCGCTTTATTATGATGAGGGCGTAATCGCCGAGCATGAATGGGTGCGGAAAAGCGCGGGATTATTTGATGTGTCGCATATGGGGCAGATTATCCTGAGCGGTGCGGGCGCAACAGCCTTTCTTGAAAAACTGACACCGTCTTCTTATGGCGCGATGCCTGTCGGGCGGGCGCGTTATACGGTTTTAACCAACGAACAGGGCGGCATTATCGATGACCTGATTGTCAGCCGTCTGGATGATGATAGCTATTTTCTGGTGGTTAATGCCGGCTGTAAGGACAAGGATATTGACTGGATTAAGCAACATCTGCCGCTGGATGTCGGGATGGAGATTCTGGCCGATCACGCTTTGATCGCCCTGCAGGGATGCGCGGCGGCGCGCGTTTTGCAGGATGTCCTGCATGTCGATACATCTGATATGCCTTATATGTGGACATTCCGGACGGTTATGGAAGATCGTGCCGATATTCTGGTCAGCCGCGTAGGCTATACCGGTGAGGATGGTTTCGAGATCAGCGTATCGGCGGATAGAGCCGCGGCTTTGTGGGATAATCTGGCCGCACAGGATGCTGTGAAGCCTGTCGGTCTGGCGGCGCGCGATTCGCTGCGGCTGGAGATGGGATATTGCCTGTACGGGCATGATATTGACGCGCATACCACCCCTGTCGAGGCTGGTTTGTCATGGGTGATCGGCAAGGATAATCACAGCTTTTTCGGCGCTGAACCGGTGCGCGCCCAGATGCGGGACGGCGCGCCGCGCCACCGTGTGGGCGTGCGGTTGACCGGCAAGGGCGTGGCGCGTGAAGGCGCGGCGATTATCGACCCCGGAACAGGCGCAGAGATTGGTTGCCTGACCAGTGGCAGTTTTTCGCCGTCATTACGGGAATCGATCGGGCAGGGCTATGTTATGCAAGGTCATGCTCAGGCCGGCCAGTCTGTTCTGGTTGCGGTGCGTGGCCGCACGATCGAAGCCGAAATTGCCGCTATGCCTTTTTGGGAAGCGCGTACGAAATCAATGAAACGCGCCGCAGCCTGAAAAGCGGGCGCGTGAACCGAACAAAAGCAGAAAAGGACGGGATATATGAGTAATCTTAAATATACCAAAGACCATGAATGGCTGAAGATTGAAGGCGATGATGTCGCTGTGCTGGGGATTACCGAATATGCCCAGGATGCGCTGGGCGATCTGGTTTATGTGGAATTGCCGGAGGTCGGCGCGACTTATAACAAAGGCGATGATGTCGCCGTTGTCGAATCTGTTAAAACCGCCGCCGAGGTTTATACGCCGGTCAGCGGCGAGATTGTCGCCGTCAATGACTCCCTGCCGGACGATCCGGAAAAAATCAAGACGTCCATGGATGAAGGCTGGATTGCCAAAATCAGAATGTCTGACCTTTCGGAGCTGGAAGAATTGATGGATAAAGGCGCTTATGACGCGTTTTTGGCCAAACAGGATCATTAAAACAGGATTATCGGCTTATGCGTTATTTACCCCAGACTTCGGCCAGCCGGAAAAAAATGCTGGAGGCGGTCGGCGTTGAAAGCGTCGATGCGCTTTATCGTGATGTACCCCAAAAAGCGCTTATGACGGGGCTGGCTGACCTGCCGCCTCATCAGGGCGAAATGGCGGTTGAAAAAACGATGTCATCTTATGCCGGCCAAAATCATGCTGCGCCGGACGGGCCGTTTTTTCTGGGGGCGGGGGTTTATTACCATCACATACCGGCCAGTGTCGATTATATCATCCAGCGCAGCGAGTTTTTGACGGCTTATACCCCTTACCAGCCGGAAATTGCCCAGGGCACATTGACGGCGATTTATGAGTTCCAGACGATGATCGCCCAGCTTACCGGCCAGCATGTCGCCAATGCGTCCCTTTATGACGGTGCGACGGCAACGGCGGAAGCGGCGTTGATGGCGCTGCGCGTTCATAAAAAGCGCAGCGGGGTTTGTATCGGGAATGCGCTGCACCCCGAATATCGCCGCGTTTTGCAGACTTATATGGGCAATCATGATCAGGTGCGAGTGTTTGACGGCACGCCGGATGATGATACGGCCTGTGTGATTGTACAGTCACCCGATTTTTACGGTCGTCCGCATGATTATGATGAATGGCGCAAATTATGCGACGCCAGTGGTGCGCTGTTAATTGTGGTGGTGAACGAGATTGTGTCTTTGGGGCTTTTGCCTGCCCCGCAACAGGCTGATATTGTGTGCGGTGAGGCGCAAAGTATCGGTCTGCCAATGTCTTATGGCGGGCCGCATCTCGGCTTTTTTGCCTGCAAGGAAGCGTTTTTGCGCCAGATGCCGGGGCGTTTGGCCGGGGAAACAGTGGATCAGGATGGGCGGCGCGGTTTTGTGCTGACGCTCAATACGCGCGAACAACATATCAGGCGGGAAAAAGCAACGTCCAATATCTGCACCAATCAGGGCTTGTGCGCGCTGGCTTTTACCGTCCATATGGCGCTTTTGGGGGAGGATGGCTTTAAAAATCTGGCACGGTTGAATCATGAACGTGCCTGTTTGCTGGCTGACTCGCTGGCGGCGATACCTGGCGTGGCGCTTGAAAATGACACGTTTTTCAATGAGATGACAGTGCGTTTGCCGGGCAAGGCTGGGGCGGTGGTGACGGCGCTGGCGGGGCGGGGGATCATCGCCGGTTATGCGCCTGATCCGGATGGAAACAGCCTGATATTGGCGGCGACGGAAATGACCTCTGACGAAGATATCGCTTTGCTTTGCAAAGCGCTGGCCGAGATTCTGCCATGATCGAATCCCGCGATTTTTATGAACGGATCGCCGAAGGCGAAGACAAGGCGCATGATTTCACGCTGCCGACCGATGACGGCTTTACGCTTTACGGTATTTTGAACGAAGCCGTGGTGCCGGGGGACGGGAAGCTGCTGGTGATTATGCATGGCATGGGCGGTCATCCCATGGAATATCTGCATCAGACAGCGATGCGTTATTTTACGCAGGCCGGATATGATGTGGCGCGTTTTTCCTTTTACAGCAGTGAAGACGATTCCCGCAAATTGCGCCATTGTTTGTTAAAGAATCAGGTTGCCGACCTGCATAATGTGCTGGCGCATTTTCGCGGAAAATATAAGAAAACCTGTGTCGCCGGACACAGCTATGGCGGGATGACGGCGCTGGTTGCGAATCCCGATGTGGCGGCGGTCAGCCTGTGGGACAGCTCGCTTTATCCCTATCATGAGTACTGGGCGCGGGAAACAAGCTATGAAGAAAGGCTGGGCTATTACGTTCTGGATTACGGCTATGAAATTCTGGTCAGCAAAGCCATGGTCGAGGAAAGCTGTTCCTATGACATGGCGGCGATGGAGAAGCTGGCGCAGGATTTTCGATCGCCTTTTCATATCGGCGTTGCGGGGGCGCATGTTGATCGCCCCGGACAAAAGCAGGTTTTTGACCTGATCCGCACCCCGAAAAAATATTCTTTTATCGCCGGGGCGGATCATGATTTTGCCAGTGGCAGCACCGTTTTTGAACTGATGGATGAAACCCATGAATTTTTTGAAAGGTTTTGATGATCATGAGTGCCGGAACAGCTTTATCGATGCAGGATCATGACATGACCGGGCGGACAGACCCTGCCGCCGGTAATCGCGGCCTGCATTACGAAGAAAATCTCTTATGGGAGAAAGAGCGCAGCGACCGTCCCGGCGTTGATTTGCCTGCGCCGCAAAACATTCCCTTGCGGACGGGTTTCCCCGCGCGCGGCGAGATTGGCCTGCCTCAATGTTCCGAGCCGCAGGTCGTGCGGCATTTTGTGCGCTTATCGACCATGAATTACTCGATTGATAGCGGGTTTTTCCCGCTGGGATCCTGCACGATGAAGCATAATCCGCGCCTGAATGAAAAGCTGGCGCGCCTGCCCGGCTTTGCTCATACGCATCCGCTTCAGCCTGCCGCCACGGTGCAGGGCAGCCTGAAAGTGATGTATGAGTTGCAAAACTGGCTGGGTATCCTGACCGGCCTGCCCGGTGTTTGTTTGGCGCCGGCGGCGGGTGCGCATGGCGAACTGGCAGGGATGATGACGATCCGCCGCGCTCATGAAGCCAAAGGCAATCATCATAAAAAAGTTGTTCTGGTGCCGGATTCGGCGCATGGCACAAATCCGGCAACAGCGGCGATTTGCGGATATGGCATTCGCACAATCCCGACCAGGGAAACCGGGCGCGTCAGTGTCGAAGCGTTTAAAGAAGCGCTGGGCGATGGGCATGACGTGGCCGCAATGATGGTGACCAACCCCAATACGTGCGGGTTGTTTGAACGGGATATTGAGGAGATCGCCGCCCTGTTGCATGAGGCAGGCGGTTATTTTTATTGTGACGGCGCGAATTTTAACGCGCTGGTCGGGCGGGTGCGTCCGGCCGATTTTGGGGTGGATGTCATGCATATCAAC
>SKGD01000031.1 GCA_007117665.1 Alphaproteobacteria bacterium | reverse complement strand
CCCTGCGTGGCGTAATGGGCAATCAAGGCCGGTAACGTATCCCGCCGGACTTCTTCATGGCGCTTGGTTATTTCGCGGATGACGCTGACAGTGCGCTGCGGCCATATATGTTGCATATCTTCGAGGCATGATAAAAGGCGCGGCGCGGTTTCATACATCACCAGCGTGGTTTGCAGGTCTTTCCAGCGCGTAAAAAAGGATCGCCGTGCTGCTTGCCGGGGCGGCACAAACCCCAAAAAGCAAAAAGAATCGGTCGGCAGGCCGGAAAGCTGTACCCCGGCAAGAACGGCGTTTGCGCCGGGCAGGCTGGTCACCGGCAACCCCAGATCCAGACAATCACGCACAAGCTTGTATCCGGGGTCGGAAATTAACGGCATGCCGGCATCGCTGACCAGCGCAACAGCCTTGCCGGCGGCAACCATCTCCAACAGCCCCCGCCGCCGTCCGTCATGGCTGTGATCATTGTAAACCGTCATTTTTGTCTTGATGTCATAAGCATGAAGCAGCTTGCCCGTCATGCGCGTATCTTCGCAGGCAATCATGTCCGCCCGTTCCAGCACATCGAGCGCGCGCAGCGTAATATCCCGCAAATTGCCGATCGGCGTGGCGACAAGATATAATCCGGCGGTTATTTTTTGCGGTGGCGGCTTATTCATCCTTTGTGCCCTGAGCGTAATATGCTAGTAATGCAAGGATCAACGATCTTTTTTTGAACCTTAACGAGCATTGACCATACAGCAATGATGAAAAAAATCATATTTCTATGTGTTATCGCGCTTGTGACGGGCTGTGCAACGTCCGCGCCGCGCTGGGATTCCTCGCAATTCGGCCGTGACGCCCAGCAAGCCCCCAGTCGCCTGATCCCGATAGCGCTCCCGGAAGATACCAGCCCCGCCAATGATCTGGGCGGGTTTGAACGCCGCGCATCATCGCGTCCCGGCCTGTATGGCGCGGACGAGATCACGCGCGAGGATTTATCCGCCGGCGGGCGGCTGACGGGGTATGATGATGACGCGTTCGGTTATGACGAACACAGCGCTGCATTGCCGCGTGCTGTCGCCACGCCGTCATTGCCGCCGGTCAAGGTGGCGATTTTGCTGCCCCTGAGCGGAGACAGCGCCGATCTGGGGCAGGCGATGCTGCAGGCCGCGCAACTGGCTTTGTTCGATATTAATTACCGGTCTTTTGAACTGATTCCGCGTGATACGAACGGCACTCCCGAAGGCGCGCGCGCTGCCGCCGAGGCGGCCATCGAATCCGGGGCAGAGCTGATTTTAGGGCCGCTATTCGCCCATTCCGTGCGCGCTGTTAAACCGGTCGCCAGCCGCCACAATATCAATGTGATTGCTTTTTCGACCGACTGGACGCTGGCCGGGCAGGGGACTTATATTATGGGCTTCCTGCCTTTTGCCCAGGTGCAGCGTGTGGCCAGCTACAGCGCCGCGCAGGGTTACGAGAATATCGCAATCCTGACGCCGAATAATGATTACGGCAATGCGGTTGTCGCGGCTTATAATTCGATCGCTTATCGTGTCGGATTACGCCGTGCCAATGTTGTGCGCTTTTCCCCCGACAGCAGCGATTTGTCCGATGTCGTCCGCCAGTTCAGCCAGTATGACCGGCGTGTGAATGCCCTGCATGACAGGAAAGCGGCGCTGGAAAGACAGGTTGAACAAAATCCCGGTGATGATGCCGCCCGCCGCGAATTGCGTGATCTGGGGCGTCGTGACACGTGGGGCGACCCGCCTTTTGACGCGGTGTTGATGCCGGTCGGCGGTGAGCAGGCACGGTCTGTCGCCAGTCTTTTGAGCTATTACGATCTGGGGCCGAAAGTGATGAAACGTCTCGGCACGGGGCTGTGGGACGATCCGGGGCTGGCGACCGAACCGGCATTGGAAGGCGCATGGTTTGCCGCGCCCGCGCCTGACCAGCGCCGTGATTTTGAGCGCCGTTACATTGATCTTTACGGCTTGCGCCCGCCGCGCCTGTCAACATTGGCGTATGACGCAACGGCGTTGGCGGCGGTTTTGGCGCGTAATGGCTTCCGTACTCAGGACGCGCCGGACTTCAGCCACCGCGCCCTGACTAACCCGAACGGCTATGCCGGGATTGACGGCATTTTCCGTTTCCGCCCGGACGGGCTTGTTGAACGTGGTCTGGCCGTTCTGGAATATCGTGATGCCCGGATTTCTGTGGTTGAACCGGCACCGACGACGTTCCAGCAACTTGGCTATTGACGTTGTGCGATGTCCGATTGTGACGCGCCTGTAACGGATGACGAATTTGCCGCATTGATGGATGGTTTATGGCGCGGGGCGGCTTGCGAATCAGCCGCGATGGCTGTGGCGGTTTCCGGCGGCGGTGACAGTATGGCCTTATGTGCCTTGCTTGCACAATGGGCGCGGACGCGTCACCCACCCCTGACGTTGCATGCTTTGACCGTCGATCATGATTTGCGCCCCGATGCCGCCCAAGAGGCCGCACAGGTCGGGCAATGGCTGGGCTCCCACATGCCGGATGTCCGGCATCATATTCTCCGCCGCCCCAAACCCGCCGCCGCCCAAAGCCGCATTCAGGAACAAGCGCGCCATGACCGTTATCGCCTGATGGCCGGTTATTGCGCGGATCATGATATAAGCTGTCTGTGTCTGGCGCATCATGCCGATGATCAGGCTGAAACGGTTTTGTTCAGGCTGGCCAAGGGCAGCGGGCCGGACGGGCTGGCTGCCATGCGCGCCTGCCAGCCTTATGATGATAAGCTGGCCTTATTGCGTCCGTTGCTGGAAATACCGAAAACGCGCCTGACGGCAAGCTGTGCGGCGCGGAATATACCTTATGTGCATGATCCGTCCAACGAGAATGACGCTTTTGCGCGGGTGCGGCTGCGGCACGCATATGATGTGCTGGCCGGTGAAGGGCTGACAAGGGAGCGCCTGACTCATCTGGCGCGGCGGCTGGCGCGGGCGACCGAAGCGCTCGATCATTATGCGGCACATCTGTATGACAAGGCTTTGATCTCGCAAGGGCGGGATCATATCACATGGCGGCTGGAGATTTTGGCGGATGCGCCGGCCGAGACACGGCTGCGCGTGTTGAAAAAAGCGCTGGCAGTGCTTGACGGGGACGGGGAACGGTCGGGATATGGTGTGCGGATGCAAAAGCTTGAAGCATTGCATGATCGGCTTTTTTCTGCCGCTGATCCGCTCAGGACAACGCTTGGCGGGGTGATTTTTGATAAAAATCCGGCGCAGGGCGTGTTAAAGCTTGAAAAAGAGGCGTTAAACACCAATTGAAATATAGAAATATCGCAGATGATCCTGTAGATTGAACGCGGATGATACGATTTTGATGCGCGGTTTTGACCGGCATCTCAGGAAAGGCAAGGTTCCCCGGTGAATAATTTTGGACGCAACCTTTTATTCTGGCTGGCGATCGGTTTGACGCTGGTCTTGTTGCTCAATATGTTTCAGGGCGCGCAGCCGCCCGGTACAATGCCGCAGGACACAGTGGCCTATAGCGACTTTATGGCTGATGCTCGCGCGGGCAGAATCGCCGAAGTCACTGTGCGGGGTGATGAAATAAATGGCCGTTATGCGTCTGACGGGCGGGAATTCACCACGATTATGCCGCAAAATGAAAATGTGATCGACCGGATTCAGGATACCGGTGTGCGGGTGATTGCGGAAAAGCCGCCGGAGCAGGGAATTAGTGCGCTGGGCGTGTTGTTATCGTGGTTCCCGATGTTGCTGTTGATTGCCGTGTGGATTTTCTTCATGCGCCAGATGCAGTCCAAGGGCGGCGGCGGCGCGATGGGGTTTGGTAAATCGCGGGCGCGGATGCTGACCGAACAGCAAGGGCGCGTCACCTTTGCCGATGTTGCCGGAATCGATGAAGCCAAGCAGGATCTGGAAGAAGTTGTCGAGTTTTTGAAAGACCCTCAGAAATTCCAGCGTCTGGGCGGTAAAATACCCAAAGGGGCGTTGCTGGTCGGGCCGCCCGGAACTGGTAAGACGCTTGTGGCGCGGGCTGTCGCCGGTGAGGCAAATGTGCCGTTTTTCACGATTTCCGGTTCGGATTTTGTCGAGATGTTTGTCGGGGTCGGCGCGGCGCGTGTCCGCGACATGTTTGAACAGGCCAAGAAAAATGCGCCTTGTATCATCTTTATTGATGAGATTGATGCTGTGGGACGTCATCGCGGTGCAGGTCTTGGCGGCGGTAATGATGAGCGCGAACAGACATTGAACCAGCTTCTGGTTGAGATGGACGGATTTGAAGGCACGGAAGGCATTATCATTCTGGCCGCGACCAACCGTCCGGATGTTCTTGACCCGGCCTTGCTGCGTCCAGGACGGTTTGACCGGCAGGTTGTCGTGCCGTTGCCGGATGTGAACGGGCGCGAGAAAATCCTTAAGGTTCACATGAAAAAAGTCCCGCTGGCCAAGAATGTTGAGGCGGGCGTGATTGCGCGCGGTACGCCGGGTTTTTCCGGTGCTGATCTTGCCAATCTGGTGAATGAGGCAGCGTTGCTGGCGGCGCGGCGTTCCAAGCGTGTGGTCGGGATGGAAGAATTTGAAGACGCCAAGGATAAGGTCATGATGGGCGCCGAGCGCCGGTCTTTGGCGATGAGCGACGAGGAGAAGAAGCTGACCGCTTATCACGAGGCTGGTCATGCGGTTGTCGCCTTGCATGAAGAAGAATCCGACCCCATCCACAAAGCCACCATCATTCCGCGCGGACGGGCGCTGGGGCTGGTGATGCGCTTGCCTGAGCGCGACCGTATTTCCATGTCGATGGCCAAGCTGAAGGCCGACCTGGCTGTAGCAATGGGCGGGCGCATTGCCGAGGAAATGATTTTCGGGAAAGAAAAAGTCACGACCGGCGCGTCAAGCGATATTAAAATGGCGACTGGCATGGCGCGGCGCATGGTGATGGAATGGGGCATGTCTGATTTGCTGGGACCGCTTCATTATGGTGCGGATCAGGAAGAAGTCTTTTTAGGCCATTCGGTTGCTCAGTCGAAAAATATTTCAGACGAAACGGCTCGTATCGTTGATGAGGAGATCAAGCGCATTGTCAAGGATGCTTATGCGCGGGCGGAAAAGACGCTGACCGATCATGTTGACGAGTTGCATGTTGTGGCAAAGGCGCTTTTAGAATATGAGATGCTGAGCGGCGATGAAATAAAAGCCTTGTTGCGCGGCGAGCCGATTATTCGCAAGAAGCCCGAGGATGAGCCGGAAGACAGCAAGCCGAAATCATCGGTTCCCAAAGGTGGCGGGCTTGGTGATCTCGGCGGGTCGGGAGAAATGCCTCAGGGGGCGTGATCCCCTCAGCCGGGCAAGGATTTCAGGCATGACAAGAAAATATTTCGGAACGGACGGCATTCGCGGGCGCGCCAATCATTACCCGATGACGGCGGATATGGCGCTGCGCGTGGCGATGGCAACGGCTTTGACGTTGAAACAAAACCATAAGGGCGGCCATCGCAGCCGGGTTTTGATCGGCAAGGATACGCGATTATCATGTTATATGCTGGAGCAGGCTATGGCGTCGGGCTTTGAAGCAATGGGCATGGATGTGATTTTTGTCGGGCCTTTGCCGACACCGGCCGTGGCGATGTTGACCCGTTCTTTGCGGGCGGATGTCGGGGTGATGATTTCCGCTTCTCACAACCCTTATGAAGATAACGGTATTAAGCTGTTCGGCGCCAATGGCTATAAGCTGTCGGACGAGATAGAGCGCACGATTGAATCCCATATTGACCGTGATTTGTCCGGTGATCTGCCGCCGCCCGAAAAGCTGGGCAAGGCCAGCCGTCTGGATGATGCGCCGGGGCGTTACGTTGAATATATAAAGTCATCCATCCCGCGCCGTGAAACGCTGGAAGGCCTGAAAATTGTCGTGGATTGCGCCAATGGCGCGGCTTACAAAGTTGCCCCGCAAATATTGTGGGAGCTGGAAGCACAGGTGACCGTCCTTCATAATGTGCCTGACGGACGCAATATCAATGCCGGATGCGGGGCGACTGACACGCAATCGCTGCAGGACAGGGTTGTCGCCGAACAGGCCGATATCGGCATTGCGCTGGATGGTGATGCTGATCGCCTGGTCGTGGTGGATGAAACCGGACAGGTCATTGACGGGGATCAAATTCTGGCGCTGCTGGCAACTTATATGAACGAGGAAGGCACGTTGCACGCCGGTGGCGTTGTGGCAACGGTGATGTCCAATCTGGGGCTGGAGCATTATCTGGCTTCGATCGGGCTGGCGCTGCACAGAACGCCGGTCGGCGATCGTTATGTGGTTGAAAAAATGCGCGAAGGCGGTTTTAACCTTGGCGGGGAACAATCCGGCCATATTATCATGAGCGATTACGGCAGCACCGGCGATGGCTTGCTGGCGGCGATGCAGTTATTGAGACTCCTGCATGCTGACGGGCGCAAGGCCAGTGACATTTTGCGGTTATTCGAGCCATTCCCGCAAATCCTGCAAAATGTTCGTTTTAACGGCGGAGCCAGGCCGCTGGATAATGAGCAGGTCAAAGAGGCGATTAGTCGCGCCGAACAAAGTCTGGCGAATGACGGGCGGCTGGTTGTGCGGCCTTCGGGCACCGAGCCGTTAATCCGCGTCATGGCCGAAGGCCGCGATCCTGATCTGGTCAGGACAGTTGTCGGGGATTTGTGTGCGGTGATTGAAAATGTCGCGGAAGCGGGTGTATAGTACGCGCGAAAGTGTGAAAGATTGTGTATAGCAATGCCGGATGCACCGGATGTAAGGGAAAATACCATGACAAAAGCCATGAAAGAGATGACACAAAGCGATGTGCAGCAATGGCTGTGGAAAGCCGCGCGCGAAGGGGATTGTGAAAAAATCCGCATTCTGGCGGTTCATGGCGTTGATATTGACGCGCGCAATGAAGACGGATTTACGGCCTTTAATATTGCGACCGAACATGGTCATGCGGACGCGGCGATGACAATTTTGGCGGCGCGCGAAATGAATTACGCCCGGTCGATCGGCGAGGATCCGGCTGCTTTTTACGGTCTGGACGGCGCACCGGAAACGGGGTTGTTGAAAGGCAGGGCGTCAAAGGAAGGCGGGCTTTTCCGCCGCAGGAAAAAAAGCCGGGTCGCCTGAGCGTCACCGGTTTTCGATAATGTAAACACCGAAAGGAAAGATCATGGCGAATGTGGCTGTCATTGGCTCCCAATGGGGCGATGAAGGCAAGGGCAAGATTGTGGATTGGCTGTCGAGTCGCGCTGATGTTGTCGTCCGGTTTCAGGGTGGCCATAATGCGGGTCATACGCTGGTGATTGGCGGGGTCGTTTACAAGCTTCATTTATTGCCGTCCGGGATCGTGCGCCAGGGGAAATTATCGGTGATCGGCAGCGGCGTTGTGATTGATCCGTGGGCGCTGTTGCGCGAGATCGAAGATGTGCGCGCGAAAAATGTTGATATTACGCCTGAAAATCTTGTGATCGCCGAAAATGCGGCTTTGATCCTGCCGGTGCACCAGCGTCTGGATCAAGCGCTGGAGGCGGCGCGCGGCAAAGGACAGATCGGCACGACAGGGCGCGGGATCGGCCCGGCTTATGAAGATAAGGTGGCGCGGCGCGGCATTCGTGTTTGTGACTTGCATGACAAGGATTTGCTGAAAGAAAAAGTCGATAACATGATGTTGCATCACAATGCCTTGCTGACAGGGCTGGGTGCCGAGATTGTTGATCCGGCGCAAATATATGAAAGCCTTGTACAGGTTGCCGAAACCATCACCCAATATGCAGCACCGGTTTGGCGGGTTCTGGACGAGGCATGCCACGCGGGTAAGCGGATATTATTTGAAGGCGCACAGGGCGTCATGCTGGATGTCGATCACGGCACATATCCGTTTGTGACATCGTCCAATACAGTCGCATCACAAGCCGCGGCGGGGGCGGGTGTCGGGCCGCGGAGCGTCGGATATGTGCTGGGGATTACCAAGGCTTATACGACGCGCGTGGGGGCGGGGCCGTTCCCGACCGAATTGCAGAACGATGTCGGCGAACATCTGGGCGTCAAGGGCAAGGAGTTCGGCACAACGACCGGACGTAAGCGCCGTTGTGGCTGGTTTGATGCGGCGTTGGTACGCCAGAGCGTCAAGGTTGCCGGTATTGACGGCATTGCCCTGACCAAGCTTGACGTTCTGGATGGGCTGGAGCAGATCAATATCTGCACAGGCTATAAAATCAACGGGCAGGTTGTTGATTACCTGCCGTCCGGTCAGGATATGCAGGCACAGGCCGAGCCGGTTTATGAAACGCTCGACGGGTGGAATGAAAGCACATACGGGGCGCGGTCATGGGGTGATCTGCCGGCGGCAGCGGTTAAATATGTACGCCGGATTGAAGAGCTTATTCAGGCACCGGTGACGTTGCTATCCACCAGCCCCGAACGTGATGATACGATTTTGATGAAAGACCCGTTTGTGAATGACTGATGAGACGGCAAAAAAGCGTTTTTTTTCCGGCGGCCGTTTTTCCGGCGCCGGGAAATATGCGTTTTGGGGGTGGGTTGCCTATCAGGCCGTCAAAGGGACGCTGACAACGTCCTTTATATGGATACCGATGATTTATTTTTTCTTTTTTACCTGAGATTTTATTCATCTGCGGGTTTGGAAGGCTCGTATAAATGGCGATGAAACATTATCCGGCTGGGCTTTTTTTTGTAGCGGTTGCAGTTTGCTGTTTGTGGATAGGCAGCGCGCACGCGGATACGGATCGGGCTTTGATGACAGCGCATGATTTTTCTTTTATGTCCCTGACCGGGGATGATTTGCCGCTATCCCGGTATCAGGGAAAAGCGCTGCTTATCGTCAATACGGCGTCAAAATGCGGCTTTACCAGCCAGTATGAAGGGCTGCAACGGCTTTATGACCGTTATCGCGATGACGGGCTGGTGGTTCTGGGTGTGCCATCGGGAGGTTTTGGCGGTCAGGAATATGAAACGAGCGAGGAAATAGCGCAATTTTGCGAACGGAACTTTGCTATTACCTTTCCGATGACTGAAAAAACCTCTGTTACCGGTAAAGACGCCCATCCTTTTTATCAATGGGCTGGTGCGCAAAAAAAAGGCGGCCTTGTTTTTTCAAAGCCGCGCTGGAATTTTCACAAATATCTGGTCTCGCCGGAAGGTGATTTACTTCATGCTTTTGGCTCTCAGCTTGCGCCTGATTCTGATGATCTGGTAACAGCGATTTTGCTGGCTTTGCCACCCCGCGAAGGCGATATGCATATTATCTATGAATAATGCTGCCTGGTGTCTTACGGGCCTGCCGGTGACAGGCCGGGTTGTTGTGTGTTGCTACGGCCTTGTGTTTCCAGCGAATGTTCGATAAGTGCCTTCAGAGCGGAAATATCAGACTTTGCCATGTACGCGCAGGCTCTCTCTCCCGTTTTTTTCTTGTTCCATATCGTTGAGTATCTCATCTGCCGCATATAGCGATATTGCAACAGTTCTTAGAAAAGCGAGATCATGCAGATCATAATGGCGTTGCTCAAAAGGTTTTTCGTTAGTGGAAAGTGCTTCAAAGCCAGCGTAAAAAATGCTGTGAGAGGCGATTGTCCGAATGTTATCATGTAGTTGCTCCAGCGACAAAGGATGCTGATAAATAACGCCATTTGCGATCATTTGCTCCGTCGTTGAAATATTGAGAACAAAGCCATACCGCTTGTCGGCAGCAACACCGGATGGCAGCGGCGTTGGAGTAAGGCAGATACCGTCGATTTCTTGTCCTGTGCGCTCAAAGCGGGCTTGAACATCGTCCCAGATTGATGTGCCGGTTATTTTTTCCTGAAGCAGTTATTTCTATAATATTTTTCCGGTAAAGTCACACGACCCCATAATATGTCAAACTTTAATTGCATCTTCGGCGTTGTTGCCACTCATGACCTTTCTGTCATGAGATATCTGTTACAAATTTTTCCATTTGCCCCAGCGCAGCAGGAATTTGAGGAGCATAGATATGGATGAAGTCCGCGGTTAAAGAAGCGCCCTCCTGATAAGCTTTCAGAACCTTTTGTCCGTCATAGTCGCACCCCGAAATTCTGAGGGTGAGGATATCAGGAGCCGCGCCGAATGCTGTGCCCGGCAATGTGGCAACATGATAGGATTCAAGTAATATTTTATGAAGGTCGTCAGATGTTCTGATACCCTTGGCGTGGAGTGCTTCACGATAAGGCGAAAAATCAGGGTAATTATAAAACGCTCCTTGTGGCGGCGGGCATTTTATCCCGATTTCGCGAAACGACTTTGCTATATATGTGTTCATGGCGGCGTGAATCGCGGTGCAGTCTTTAATGTGTTTTTCGATGTCAGGATGGTTTTTGTAGGCTTCTGCCGCGGCAAGCTGAACAGGAGCAGGGGCGCAGGACCATGTTTCGCTGATGTAACGGCATAGCGCATCGTAAAGGCCGGTGGCGGCTTTTGGGATCATTCCCACACCAAAGCGCCATCCGCCAAGGGAGAGATGTTTGGAAAGTCCTGTTGAAACCGCGGTATGCGTCGGCGCGTATTGTGAAAAACTTCGATAACATCCATCAAATGACAAAAGCCCGTATATTTCATCAGAAATGATAAACAGGTTTTCCTGCTCGCACAAAGTCGCGATGTCGGCCATGTCTGCGTCCGCGATCGTCATTCCTGATGGGTTGTTGGGTGTATTAAGGATGATCTTGGTTGGGGTTTGGCCATTTTTACGGGCGTTGGAAATTGCTTTGTCAAGCAACTCCGCCGTTATACGGTAACCATGCGCGCCCTGATCATCCTTATCAGGCGGAAATGTCGTCACTTGTTGTTTTAGAAGCCGCGCCTGCGGCGCGTAGCTGACCCAGCTGGGAGCAGGAATTATGAGATCTCCCTTGATGGCGGCCTGTAAAGCGAACAGGATCAATTTGCTCCCCGGCGCGATAATCAGGTCACAATGATCCATATAGTTGCCTAATAACGGCTTGTAATAAGAGCGGATCGCCTCCAGAACGTCAGGATGTCCGGCGGCAGGCATATATTCCTTTCGCCCGGCATAAGCCGCAAGTGCTTTTTCAAGTCTTTCCGGTACAGGAAAAGGCGACTCACCAAACCCCATATGATAGACGGTGTCACCGTTTGCACGTTTTTTCCAGACAAGCTCATTCGCCCACAGAGTTGGCGAATGAGGGATCGCTTTTATTTCATCTGACAAAGGGAACATCGTTTTAAGAATCTTTCTGTTCGTTTTTACAATATTGGTTTTTACAAGGGAGCAGCTCTAATTTCCTGACAATGTACGCTGCACGGCGTCCTGCCAGCCTTCATATAATGCGGCGCGGTTTTGTGATTCCATTGCCGGTTCGTACCGTCTGGCCATGTGCCAGCTTGCGGCGATATCATCGAGATCGTTGAAAAACCCGCATTGCAGTCCCGCCAGATAAGCTGCGCCCTGTGCCGTAGTTTCGGCTATTTGCGGGATTTCCACAGGCTTGCCCAGCATGTCTGCTAGAAACTGGCAGACAAAACCATTCGCCACCATGCCGCCATCGGCGCGGATCAGCGCCGGGTCGAACCCCGTATCCGCCGTCATAGCACGCATCAGGTCGCATGTTTGATAGGCCTGTGCCTCCAGCGCGGCACGAACGATATGGGCGGCGGTGGTGTCGCGCCCCAGCCCGGTGATTGACGCGCGGGCGTGCGGATCCCAATAAGGCGCGCCCAGCCCGGTAAAAGCCGGAACGAAATAAATGCCGCCATTATCCGGCACATGCGTGGCCATGTCTTCGCTTTGCGCGGCATCGTCAAACAGCTTTAATCCGTCACGCAGCCATTGCACCGCTGCGCCGGCGACAAAAATCGAGCCTTCGACCGCATAGGTCGTTTTACCGCCGATGCGATAAGCCGGGGTGGTCAATAATTTATGAGCGGATCTGCGGCATGTTTCGCCGCTATTCATCAGCGCAAAACATCCTGTGCCGTAAGTCGATTTGACCATGCCTTCGGTGAAGCAGGCCTGGCCGATCATGGCGGCTTGCTGATCCCCGGCCATGCCGCCAATCATCAGCTTCGCGCCGAAAAGCGCAGCGCTTGTCCGGCCAAAATCGGCAGCGTTATCATAAATATCGGACAACAGGGAACGCGGAATATTAAAGAGCCGCAACAGCGAGTCGTCCCATTGCTGGGTTTTGATATTGCACAACATCGTCCGCGACGCGTTGGTCGCGTCAGTGGCATGAACCGCGCCGCCGGTTAGCTTCCATAACAGCCAGCTATCAACGGTTCCGAAGGCAAGCCTGCCGGACTCCGCTTTGGCGCGCACGCCTTCGACATTATCCAAAATCCATGCGATTTTTGTTGCGGAAAAATAAGGGTCGAGCAACAAGCCGGTCAGGCCGGATACCTTGTCTTCATGGCCTTGTTCTTTCAGCGCCGCGCAATAATCGGCTGTGCGCCGATCCTGCCAGACGATCGCGTTATAGACGGGTTGTCCTGTTTCCCGATCCCACAAGATGGTGGTTTCACGCTGGTTGGTGATGCCGATTGCCGCAATCTGCGCTGCGTCGATCCGGTGGTCGGCAAGGACGGCGCGGCACATCTGGTAAGTATCGTTCCATATATCGTTGGGATCCTGTTCGACCCATCCTTTTTGCGGATAATGCAGGGTCAGCTCTTTTTGGCGCATGCCGACCGCTTTTCCGGCACGGTCGAATAATATGGCACGGGAGCTGGTCGTGCCCTGATCAATGGACAAGATAACAGGGTCGGTCATGCGTACCTCTTTTTAGGCGGGTTGCCCGGCGGGCATTGTTTTTGAAGCGTTTTTTCCAGATTACGAACCGTATCGGGCGCGATATGCAGCCCGCATTTCGAGCGCCGCCATAAAATATCCTCGGCTGTTTGCGCCCATTCATTTTGTATCATGTGCCTGATTTCGGCTTCATACAGATCATCACCATAATGATCCCCCAGATCCGAAAGGGTGGTGGCCTGCCCCAGAATATCATAGCTCATAGTGCCGTAAGCCCGTCCGTAACGATACAGCATCGAACGGGGAAGCGCCGGATAGCGCTGTTCCAGATCGTTGATGAAAGCGTTAAAATCACCATCCGGGAAATCTCCGCCCGGCAGCGGCGCACCGGCTGTCCATGTGCCGCCATGACCGTATAATGCGGCCAGAGACTCTTCGGCAAGGCGGCGATATGTGGTGATCTTGCCGCCGAACACGGACAAAATTTCTGCGCCGTTATGATGATCCCGCACCAGCTTGTAATCGCGCGTGACGGCGGCGGCGTTTTCATCCCCGTCATCCAGCAATGGCCGTACGCCGCTATAGGTGCTGACGACATCATCGGGTGCGATGGGTTTTTGAAAGCTGCGGTTGGCGGCTTCACAAAGATAGGTAATCTCTGCGGTGCTGATGGCAGAGTCTTCCGGTTTTGTGTCAATCTCGATATCGGTCGTCCCGATCAGCGTAAAATCATGCTCATAAGGGATCGCAAAGACGATTCGTTTGTCAGGTTGTTGCAATATATAGCATTGCGCCCCGTCATAAAGGCGCCTGACGATGATATGGCTGCCTTTGACCAGTCTTGTCGCGGGAGTCGTTTGCTTTGCCAGTCCGGTTTCATCCAGCAATGACCGCACCCAAGGCCCCGTGGCATTGATGAGTTTGTTGGCTGTGACCTGATGTTGCTCACCGTTATGTTGGTCTTTGAGCGTCAGAGTCCAGGCGGCTTTGTGTGGCTGTAACGCGATGCATTTCGTGCGGGGGCGGATAACGGCACCGCGCTTTGCGGCATCCATGGCGTTCAAAATCACCAGCCGCGCATCATCGACCCAGCAATCCGCATAGGAAAAACCGCGCTTGTAATGATCTTGCAGCGGTGCGCCGTAAGGATGCGTGCTCAGGTCAAGTCCTCGTGATCCGGCGAGCTTTTTACGTCCGCCCAGATGGTCGTATAAAAAAAGTCCGACGCGGATCATCCATGCAGGCCGTAAGTGCCGGTCATGCGGCAGGATAAATTCAAGCGGCCATATAATATGCGGCGCCATCGACAGCAATATTTCACGTTCCTGTAATGCGTGGCGCACAAGCCCGAATTCATAATGTTCCAGATAGCGCAGCCCGCCATGAATCAGTTTGGTGCTGGATGACGATGTTGCCCCGGCCAGATCGCCCTGATCGACCAGCAGGACGGATAAGCCGCGCCCAGCCGCATCCCGCGCGATTCCCGCGCCGTTAATTCCGCCGCCGATTATGCCCAGATCGTAATGTGTGTCGGGTTTGGTCATCGGGGTGTTTCTACCTTCAGGCGATCATTCGCACATCGTTGCCGGTCAGGCTGCAGATCAGGGTGAAAAGCCGCCGCGCTGTTTCGAAATCGATTTTGACTTTATCTTCCAGCCTTGTCTGCAGCAATGTCGCACCTTCATTATGGATGCCGCGCCGCCCCATATCGATGGCTTCGAGCTTTTCACGAGAGGCGTGCCGCCGTGCCTGTTCGTAGCTGTCGATCATCAGGAAATAATCCTTGATCAGCCGCCGGTAAGGCTTGAGCGATAAAAGCAGCATTGTCACAGGCGCATCGTCTTGCATACGGATGTCGATCGTCATGCGGTGCTCCTCGATCGCCAGACAAACCTTGTAAGGCCCCCCCGCGGCGTTCGCCGGATGAAACCTGTTTTGTGCCAAAATACCTTCCAGCGCGGCGTTTTGCTCATTTTTGAATGCGGGCGGGCAGTCATCATGTCCGGGGCGATGATGGCCGAGTGTCAGATGCGTGATAAAATGCGCGTTCGCGGAATCCATACCCGCATGTTAGCGTCAGGGACGCGCCGTGGCAATGGTTTGCGCGGCGGGGGCGATCATGTAATTATTTTGCCGCAATACTTGCAGCGCCTGCGTGGCATCGGGCGACAATATCCCGACATAGTCCGGCTTGGTCGCATGACTGTAAGCGGCTTTCGGGTCAATCAGAATGGTTCCCATGCCCATGCGGTGAGGATGAAGCAGGTTTTTGACGGCGTCCTCGATCATGATGGTTTCTGTCGCCGTATGGCCGAGTATATTCAGGGCGCGCTCAAACGCGTCCGGGCCGTTCTGTTTTTTGAGGAAATCGATTTTTTCTGTGCTGATAATGTGTGCGTCATCGAAAAAACTGTCAATGCCGACCTGTTGCAGGACGCGCTTTGCCCAGTCACTATGGCCGTGTGTCAAGATCGCGTGCCGGATGCCGTCTTTTTCGGCGTTGGCCAGCGCCGCCGCTAGAGAATCATTGCGGGCGATCGGGCGGTGATCCAGATGACGGTGATGAGCTTCATGGATTTTTCCCAGATCAAAGCCTTTTTTAGCCAGTCCGGTCAGGGAGTCGCCGAAAAGCTTGCGGGATGTTTTGATCAGATGCAGGGCGTCATGGTCGCTGAGCTGCGGATGAACGGTTTCGCGCAGCGCATTGCAAACCGCGCTTTCGAATATTTGCTTGATTTGCGGCGTGTCCGGGTAAAGCGTCCCGTCCAGATCCCATAAAAGTAACGTCTTTGGCATATCTGTTTCTCTTCGGTCTTGCAGAGATTTTAGACGTTATTTTATGAAAAAACACTAAATATTTGCAACTCTTTCGATATCAGCACCGCAGGATTGCAGTTTTTCAACGATATTTTCATAGCCGCGATCGAGGTGATAAATACGGTTGATGGTTGTTTCGCCCTGTGCGACCAATGCCGCCAGAATGAGCGAAGCGCTGGCGCGCAGGTCGGTGGCCATGACTTCCGCCCCGACCAGATCCGGCACGCCGCGAATGATTGCGGAATTTCCCTGAACGCGGATATCCGCTCCCATGCGGTTGAGTTCAGGCACATGCATGAAACGGTTTTCAAAAATCGTTTCGGTTACCATGCCCGCCCCGACACACAAGGTCAGCATGGTCATGAATTGCGCCTGCAGGTCGGTCGGAAATCCGGGATATGGTTCCGTCATAATGTCAGTACCGCGCAAAGGACGGCCATTACGCGATACGATCACATCATCACCCTCATGTTCGATTTTCAACCCGGCTTCTTTCAACGGGCCGATCAGGGCGGATAGATGCTCCAGTCTTGTTTTCTGAAGGCGCAGCGTCCCGCCGGTCAGGCAGACCGCAATCATCCATGTGCCGGTTTCGATACGGTCGGGAACGACATGATGGGTAGCGGCATGGAGCTTTTCAACACCGCGGATGCGAATAACCGGTGACCCCAACCCTTCGATTTGTGCGCCCATAGCGATCAGGCATTCGCCCAGATCAACAATTTCAGGCTCGCGAGCGGCATTGCTCAGGATCGTTTCCCCTGCGGCGAGGGTCGCGGCCATCATTAGATTTTCCGTAGCGCCGACCGATACTTTCGGAAAGTTGATCTCGGCGCCTTTCAGGCCTTGCGGGGCACTGGCCTTGATATAGCCGCCTTCGATGCTGATATCCGCGCCCATCGCTCGCAACCCGTCAATATGCAGATCCACCGGCCGTGTCCCGATGGCGCAGCCGCCGGGCAGCGATACATCGGCTTGCCCGGTGCGCGCCAGTAACGGCCCCAGCACCAGAACGCTGGCGCGCATTTTACGAACCAGATCATAAGGCGCTTTGTGGCATGTGATGGCCGGCGCATGCAACATCAGCGTGTGATCCTCAGGTGTTCCTGAAACAACGCCCAACTCGTTTAATACGGCGGTCAGGGTTTTAATATCGTTGAGCGATAGCGGCATATTACGAAGCTGCAACGGCTCGTCGCTCAGGATGGCGGCGCACATAAGCGGCAAGGCGGCGTTTTTCGCGCCGCTGACGGCGATCGTGCCGTTCAGGCGGCTACCGCCGCGCACCAGAATTTTATCCATGCCGGATCTGGCTTTTTCCGATGAGTCATGACGCGCCGTATGAAGCTCTGTCACATTGGCTTTTTTTTGTACCGGCATAAATTATCCTTTCCTGACTTTTTGCAAGCGCGCTGTTATATAGGGGAGCGCTGTTTTTCTATTACAGGCGCGGCAATGTCACGCCCTGTTGCCCCATATATTTGCCGCTGCGGCTGGCATAGCTGACGTCGCAGGGGCTACTGCCTTTGAAAAACAGGAATTGTGCGATTCCTTCATTGGCATAAACTTTGGCCGGCAGCGGTGTCGTGTTTGACAGCTCCAGCGTGACATGGCCTTCCCAGCCCGGCTCCAGCGGCGTCACATTCACAATCAGCCCGCACCGCGCATAGGTGCTTTTGCCAAGGCAGATTACCAGAACATCATCGGGGATTTTGAAATATTCGACCGTGCGGGTCAGGACAAAGCTGTTGGGCGGGATCACACAAATATCGGTCTTGCGCTCGACAAAGCTTTGCTGTGAAAAATTTTTCGGGTCGACAATCGCGTTATCGACATTGGTAAAAATCATAAATTCATCCGAACAGCGCGCATCATAACCGTAAGATGACAAGCCGTAAGAAATCGCCCCGTCGCGCTTTTGTTTTTCAACGAACGGATCGATCATGCCGCTCTGCAATGCCTGATGACGGATCCAGTGATCAGGCATAATGCCGGGGGCGGCCGAAAATTCGCCGGCCTCCGGTGTGGTTTGTTCTTGTGCGTTATGCCGGTTTTGTCCTGTCATCATCCTTGTTCCGTTCCTGTTTTTGCACGCGGCGGCGTCCCAGATTTTCCCGCAGGGCGGCGGCGCGCTTTGCTTCCCGTGCGCGGCGTTGTGCTTCTTTGCTATGGCTTGTTTCTGCCAATGGCCTGTCTCCGCAATACCCGAATCGGTTTATATCCTGAAAATAACCAAGACTTTATAGTGAAAACAGGCGTGACACGCCAGAAATTTTATTGTAGTTTCCGTTTTCTTGTCGGGATAAGCTGCTGTAGCTCAGTGGTAGAGCGCACCCTTGGTAAGGGTGAGGCCGGGAGTTCAATCCTCCCCAGCAGCACCATTTAGGATCAGGCAAAACGATCAACGGATGGGTCTAAGACTATAACACATACCGGTATTATGAAATATTGTAGTTTTATCGTGTTTTTTGGGCTTTGTTTCTGGACGCTTT
>SKGD01000048.1 GCA_007117665.1 Alphaproteobacteria bacterium | reverse complement strand
GAAAAGCAAGCGAGAGCGTAGCGGTGCCTACGGTAAGCTTGCTTGACGCCGTAGATGCATTTATCATTGACAACCCGTAAGGGCGCGGTAAATTCTTGTGTCTATTTGCTCAAAGCGCTTGCCCATAGCGACGGCTATGCTCTTCGCGCTTTTCCCAAATATCCACTAAAAATTTTCTCGCGCAGAATTTATGAAATGAATGAGGTCTGACCCTAGCGTGACGATATCAAAACCGCATCATTTTGACGTCCCTGTGCAGGCTGCAGGACATCATAAGGCCAAAACCGATCATTGCCGCCATCATTGCCGTCCCGCCATAAGATATCAAGGGCAAAGGCGCGCCCACAACCGGTATCAGCCCCATCACCATGGCAATATTGATGAACACATAAAGCGCAAAATTCATCATCAGACCAAAAGCCAGCAACCGCCCGAACAGATGCCGGCAACGAAAAGATATCCACCAGCCATAAATAAAAACCAGCCCGAACAAGGATAAAAGCGCTACCCCTCCCAGCAAGCCCCACTCTTCTGCCCACAACGTAAAAATAAAGTCAGTTTGTTTTTCCGGCAAAAAATTCAAATGGCTTTGCGAGCCTTGCAAAAACCCTTTGCCGCTGACCCCGCCCGACCCAAGGGCGATTTTTGACTGCATGATATGATACCCCGCCCCCAGCGGATCGCGCTCAGGATCAAAAAATGTCAGAACCCTCTGTTTTTGGTAATCATGCAGGAAATGCCACGCCACGGGCAAGCTGGCACCAACCGCGACCACGCCGGACACAAAAATCCATAACGGCGCCCCGGCCATAAATAACAATGCCGCACCGCCCAGCGCAATCATCGCCGCCGTCCCCAGATCAGGCTGAAGCATCACCAGACCGACAGGCGCCGCAATCATCAAGGCAGGCAAAATCAAAGACCCCAGACGCAGGGTATCATCCGCCGCCCTTGCGTGAAAATAACGCGCCAGCGCCATGATCACGACAATCTTCATCAACTCCGAAGGCTGGATTTGCAACGGCCCTATGCTAATCCATCGTTGCGCGCCCATGCCGATATGCCCCATAGCCTCAACCACGATCAACAACAAAAACCCCAGCGCATAGAGCCAGTACGCGAAACGATGCCAGATCCGAATATCGATCAGGGCAATCACGATCATCATGACAAGAAAAACCCCGAAACGAATCATCTGCTGATGCGCCCATGGCTCCAACCGGCCACCGGCCGCCGAATAAAGCGCTACAAAACCAACGCATGCCAGCGCCGTTATCAGCAGCACAAGCCCCCAATTCAGATGCAGTATTTTCTGCAGCAGGCTCAATTCGCCCTTAATTTCGATCGTGCCTTTCATAAGCTGCTCTCCTCCGGCCGGGCGGGCATGGGCGCAGCTTCGGATCGCTCAATAACAAGCGGCTGCGATGCGGGATCAATCTCTTGCGCCCGGGTCAGCAAATCCCTGACAATCGGGGCGGCGGCGGCAGACCCGCTGCCGCCATGTTCGACGACCACCGCACAGCTATAGCGCGGATTCTGATATGGCGCATAACCGACAAAAAGCGCATGGTGACGGTGATTCCACGGCAAATCCTCGCCCCGATATCCTTCCTCTCGCTGCTGTCTGGTGATACGGCGCACCTGCGATGTTCCGGTTTTGCCGCCCATTCCCATGGACTCCGTCTCAATGCGCGATCCATATGCCGTCCCCCGGCGTCCCAAAACAGTTTCATTCATGCCCTGCATGACAATATCCAGATGGGCGCTTTTGACCGGAATTTTTGGAAATGTCTCAGGATGAACCGTTTTCTGTCCGCCTGCCGCCGCCAGCAAATGCGGTGTCACGGCATAGCCCCCATTGACCAGCCGCGCCGTCATTGTCGCCAGTTGTAAAGGCGTCGACAAAATATAACCTTGTCCGATACTGGCAACAATCGTCTCTCCCGGCTGCCATGCCTGTCCGATATGCCCCCGCTTCCATTCTCTGGTCGGCATCAATCCCGGCCGCTCTTCGTCCAGCTCAACCCCCAGCCTGTGTCCCAACCCGAACATCGTGGCATAGGCGGCCAGCTTGTTTATCCCGATCTCGGTCGCAAGCTTGTAATAATAAACGTCACAGGATTCCGACAAGGCCGTTATCGCATTGACATGGCCGTGCCCGCCGCGCCGCCAGCAATGAAACCGGTCATCGCCGAAATCATAATGGCCGGGGCAAAAATATCTCGTATTGCGATTGACCAACCCTTCTTCCAGCGCCGCCAGAAGAGTGATCATCTTGAATGTCGATCCGGGCGGATATTGCCCGCCGACCGCCCGGTTATTCAGCGGCAACCCCGGATCGGAGGACATTTTTTCCCACTGTTCAGCCGGCAAGCCTCTGGTGAACAGGTTCGGATCAAAGCCGGGATGAGACGCCAGCGCATACACAGTTCCCTTATGCACATCCATAATCACCGCCGACGCACAGCGCTCCGTCGCCAGCCTTTGCTGGGTGTAAATCTGCAGATCGGCATCGACCGTCAAATTAATATCCGCACCTTCGTGCGGCGGCTGGCGCCGTAATTCGCGCACCTCGCGCCCGACCGCATTCACCTCGACCTGCGCCGTGCCTGACTTACCGCGCAACAGCGTCTCAAATGCGCGCTCCGCGCCGGTACGCCCGACCCGCAAGCCCGGCAGACGCATCATCGGATCACCGCTATCAAGATCGGCGCGGCTGACCGCCCCGACATATCCGACCAGATGCGCCGTCACATCATTATAAGGATAAGTGCGAATTTGCCCGACATCAATCGACACGCCGGGCAGATCCGGCAGGTTAACCTCAATCTTCGAGACATCTTCCCATTTAAGGTTATCCCTGACTTCCAGCGGAACAAAAGCCGGATTGCGCCGCGCCTGGGTCAAAACACGGCGAATATCGTTCTGGCTCAATTCAACCAGCTTTTGCAGGCGGGACAGTGCCGTTTCAAGATTGCCGGTCTGTTCGGGGATAATGATAACCCTGAAATTCTGGTCGTTAATGGCCAACGGCACACCCGCGCGATCCAAAATCCGCCCGCGCGATGGTGCCAGCATTTTCACATTGATCCGGTTATTATCGGCCAGTGTCTTGTATCGTTGCCCCTGCGCCAGTTGCAACCATGCAAGACGGCCGCCCAAAACACCCAAGATCGTGCCCTGCAACGCCCCGACAAACAGGGCGCGGCGGGTGAATGATTTTTTCCGGCGTTCTTCGTCTTTTTTCATCGCGCGTCAATATTCCTTACCCGTACCTGTTGTCCGGCGCCGGCAATAAGCGATGCACCTGCCACAAAATCAGGCTGGCCAGCGGGAAAACGATGATGCTGCTGCCGGCGGTCGCCAAAAGCATCATCACCCCGAACGGCGCATCACCCACAAGCGCCATCAATCCCCATTGCAAAAGCGACACGCCGGAGATCACCAGCGCAAACACCGTCAGAATGGCAATATAAGTCTGCCCCGTCAAAAAGCGTCTTTGGGAACGCACCAGCCAGTGAATTAAAATCAGGCTGATCGCATTCAACCCCAAAGGCGTCCCGATCAGGGTGTCCAGCACCAGTCCCGATGCAAAACACAGATAAACCGGCATGATTGTCGGACGATACACCGCCCAGTAATATGCGGCCATTGCAACCAGTTGCGGCTTGAATATATCCCCCGGCACGAGCGGCAAAGACACGTTGAGAATGACCAGCAACAGCAGCAGGATATGCGGCACGGAAAGCCGCAAAAAGCCCTCAACCCTTTTCCAGCTGATGTCCTGATAAATCATACATATTGTTAAAGCCTAATTTGAATGAAGCCGCAAGTTCGGATCGTCAGCCTGATCAATAATCCGCACCATGTGCAAACTATCAAGCCCCGCATACGGCCTGACAGCAAAACCGCCATCATCGCGCGCGACAATTTCACCCACCGGCAGACCATAAGGAAACAGGCCGCCATGACCGGATGTGATAATCCGCGCGCCTTCTTCGATCTGCAATTCCGGCGGCAAATGCATCAAAACCGGCAGGTCATCATTCTGACCGGCCATCACAGCTCGTTGGTTTGCGCCCAAGATTAAAACCGGAATACGCGAGTTAACGTCAGTGATCATTAATATCCGCGCGGTATTCCGGCCGGACTCAATAATCCGCCCGACCAGACCATCAGCAGAGATAACAGCCTGACCACCGGTCACGCCGTCCGCTTTTCCGGCACGCACCAAAGCCGTTTTCATGAACGGGTTGGACGTATCCGCCATCACGCGCGCCGCGATAAAACGATGATCCGGATCCAGCCGGATATTCAACATGGATTGCAACGTTTCATTTTCAGCCCGCAATGTCATCGCCACATGATACCATTCGCGCAATTTCCGGTTTTCAGCCATCAAACGATGATTCTCGGACTGTATCTCAGCCATGCCGGTCATCATGTTGATATAGGCAGCGGCGTCCTGAAACGGGCGGTTAACCGTTTCGATCATCGGCGCGAATACGTCCATAATGCCAGATTTTGCGGCCTGAAACGTCCGGGGCTGGAAAGAAGAAACGCCAAAAATGGCAAAAGACAAGAGCAGAAAAAGAAAAGGAGAGAAGCGGCTGCCCCACCCGTGAAGCGGCACAGAGCGCGAAATTCCTTTTGACTGGCCTCGTCGTTTCAAACCGGCTTTTCCCTGAATTATCTTTTAACGACCGGCAATGACGCCGATAGCCCTGTTTAACAGCAAACACCAAAAGCGCAAGCCATCTGATAAAAGAATACTACGATATTTCAAACCGGACAATGGCCGGATCAGGATCGCCGGCAATCAATAGCCGCCGATCAGGACACTCTTCAGCGCCTTGATTTCCTCCAGCGCATGGCCGGTTCCCAACACAACGCATGAAAGCGGGTCATCCGCCAGCGCCACAGGCAGGCCGGTCGCATGGCGCAGGACAAAATCCAGATTGGCCAAAAGCGCGCCGCCACCGGTCAGCACAATGCCTTTTTCGACAATATCGGACGATAATTCAGGCGGCGTGTGTTCCAGAGCGACCTTGACGGCCTCAATGATCTGACCGACCGGCTCAACAAGGCTTTCGGCAATCTGGCGCTCTGTGATGACAATTTCCTTTGGCACACCGTTCATCAGGTCACGGCCTTTGATCTCCATCGTCCGGCCTTCCCCGTCAGCCGGCGGACAGGCGGAGCCGATCTCTTTTTTGATACGCTCAGCCGAACTTTCACCGATCAGTAAATTATGAACGCGGCGAATATAGGCAATAATCGCCTCATCCATTTTGTCACCACCCACCCGCACCGAACGCGCATAGACAATCCCGCCCAGCGAAATCACGGCAACTTCGGTTGTGCCGCCGCCAATATCAACCACCATAGACCCGGTCGGTTCGGTCACCGGCAGTCCCGCTCCGATCGCCGCCGCCATTGGCTCCTCGATCAAACCGACCTGTGATGCGCCCGCGCTTTCCGCTGCCTCGATAATGGCGCGCTGTTCAACGGCAGTCGAGCCGGTCGGGACGCAAATCACCATTTTTGGACTGACAAAAGAGCGCCGGTTATGAACTTTGCGAATGAAATGCTTGATCATCGCCTCGGTGACCTCGAAATCGGCAATAACCCCGTCACGCAATGGCCGGATCGCGACAATATTGCCCGGCGTGCGCCCCAGCATCTGCTTGGCCTCGTTCCCAACCTTCAGAATTTGCTTCTTTCCGGCATGCATGGAAATCGCCACAACGGAAGGCTCGTTCAGGACGATTCCCTGATCACGGACATAAACCAACGTATTGGCCGTCCCCAGATCAATCGCCATATCGGCAGACATAAAGCCAAAGAGTTTCGAGAACATCGAAAGATCCTAAAAAAATTCAATTGACACGCATAGCACCGTATATAGCAGAGGAATGCAAGCCATGCACCATGATTTTTCGGGGGTTTTCCGCAAGTAAAAAGGCTCGCCTGAAAGCGAGCCTGTCCGTTCCCTGCAAAGCAGGCAAATTAAAGCGTGTCCGGGCTTATCCCTGACGGCCTTTCATACGCGGATTGCGCTTGTTTATAATGTAAACACGGCCGCGGCGACGCACCAGCTTGCTGTTACGGTCACGACTCTTCCAGCTTTTTAGCGAATTTTTGACTTTCATCGCTTCAATCCTTTGCCCTATACTGCAATCAAGAGCCGCACCATAAAGCGCCTTGCAACGCCTTGTCAAGGGAATTATATCGGCTTTCTTTATCTGCCTAACCGGTTCGCATCGCGCCGCCGGACATCATATTAACCAAAACCTAACCCGCATCCATCATGATGGTCAAAGAGTTGTATCGCGGGGATCATTTCGGGGGAGCGAACGATCTGTCATGAAGCCTGTTATTGCCAAAGCGCAAAAAACCTTTAAGGCCGGCGACATTATTATGCGTCAGGGCGACAAAGGACATTGCGCCTATATTATAGAAGACGGCCAGGTTGAGATTGTCATCGAAAAACCCGATGGCTCAACGCAACTGGTCGGCACAAGGGGCGCCGGAACGATTATCGGCGAAATGGCGATTGTTGACGATGCGCCGCGCACAGCGACTGTAAAAGCCACACAGACATGTAAGATGCTGGAAATCAGCCGGGATGATTTCGCCCAGCGCCTGAAATCCGCCGACCCGGTCATCCAGATGATATCGCAGGTTATCCTGACCCGGTACCGCGATACGTTGATGCGCACTGAAATCCTCGGCGAACATGACCCCGATGCGCCGCCACCCGAAACCATTGAGCGCGATTATACGGCGCAAACCGATGTGGTTGAATCCGTCAAAATCGCCAATGAATTAAAAGCTGCACTGAAAAACGGCGATCTGGAGCTTCACTACCAGCCGATTTTAGATCTGGATAAGGGCAATATTGCCGGGTTCGAGGCGTTGATGCGCTGGACGCATCCGACCGGGGGCTTTATGTCACCGGGAGTTTTTATTCCGATCGCCGAAAAAAGCGGCCTGATTGTGGACCTCAGCCGCTGGGCGCTGCGCGAATCGTGTGCCGCCATGAAGCGGATAAAGCAACAGATCTCCAATGCCGACAAGCTGTATGTCAGCATTAATTTTTCAAGTCAGGATTTTCTCGACCATGACTTCGTCCCGAATTTGCTGGACACCGTGGATAAAAGCGGCCTGAATGCCGGACAAATCAAGCTGGAAATCACCGAACGATTATTGATCCAGCAGCCCGACAACGCCAAAGCGACGCTGCAACGGGCGCGGGATGCGGGAATCGGCGTTGCGATTGATGATTTCGGTACGGGCTATTCATCGCTCAGCTATCTTTATTACTTCCCCATTAATACGCTCAAGGTCGATCAAAGCTTTGTGCGGGTGATGCACAAGGATGAACGCAGTCTGGAACTGGTGCGCTCGATCATCGGGCTAGGCAAGAATATGGGTATGGACATTGTCGCCGAAGGAGTCGAGACCGCTGAAGAGGCAGCAATTTTGCGCGATATGGGGTGCGATATGGCGCAGGGCTATTATTTCGCCCGCCCCATGCCCGAAAAGAACCTCATCCAGACGATCGGCTCATGGAAAAGCAAGATCGCACAGGCCGGTTAGAATCTACCGTTTTTTCTTCTTTGTTGAGAATTTGTGAAACAGGGCTTCACAAAAGCCATGACATGCGGCATGTTTCTTTACGGTCACCTCGCCAAGTAAACCCAAAAGGACACAAAAGCCGTGAGTCTGAAAATAGCCGTCCCCAAAACCACCGCACCGCATGAAAAACGCGTTGCCGTTTCTCCCGAAACAGTCAAGAAACTGTCTGATTCAGGATGTCAGGTCATTATTGAAAGCGGCGCGGGAGAGGCTGCATCCATTCCGGACAGCGCTTTTGTCGAGGCTGGCGCGAAAATAGCCAAAAGCGCCGCCGAAGCCCTGAAAGGCGCGGCAATCGTCCTGGCGGTTCAGGCACCGAAAGACTCCGAAATATCCCAGCTCTCCAAAGGATCCTTGCTGATCTGCCAGATGGCGCCTTACCGGAATGAAGCAATCATCCGTAAACTCGCCGCCGCCGGTGTTGATTGCTTCGCGATGGAATTAATCCCGCGAATCAGCCGCGCCCAGACAATGGATGTTTTATCCTCGCAAGCCAATCTGGCCGGTTACAAAGCCGTACTGGACGCTGCCGAACATTACGGGCGCGCCTTTCCGATGATGATGACCGCCGCAGGAACCGTTCCCCCGGCAAAAATTTTTGTCATGGGGGCAGGCGTTGCCGGCCTGCAGGCCATTGCCACAGCCCGGCGTCTTGGTGCGGTTGTCTCGGCGACCGATGTCCGCCCCGCCGCCAAAGAACAGGTTGAATCGCTGGGCGGCAAGTTTGTTGCTGTTGAGGATGACGAGTTCAAAGAAGCCGAAACCGCAGGCGGATACGCCAAGGAAATGTCAAAAGAATACAAGGCCAAGCAAGCGGCGTTGATCGAAGAAACCATCGCCAAGCAGGACATCGTCATCACGACGGCGTTGATCCCCGGTCGCCCCGCACCCACGCTGGTCAGCGAAAAAATGGTCAAATCCATGAAACCGGGCAGCGTCATTGTCGATCTGGCGGTTGAACAAGGCGGTAACTGCGCCCTGTCCGAAGGCGGGAAAGTCGTTACAAAGCACGGCGTTACCTTAATCGGTCACTTTAACGTCCCCAGCCGTCTGGCGGCGTCTGCTGCCGCGCTTTATGCGAAAAACCTCCTTAATCTTGTTAACTTGCTGATCGACAAAGACAAAAAGACACTGGCGATCAACTGGGATGATGAGATTATCAAAGCGATTTGCCTGACACGGGACGGAAAACTCGTCTCACCGCTATTTGACGCCCCGGCAAAACAAGCCCCAAAAGCGCCTAAACAGGCGGTTTCTAAAACTGCCTCAGCCGCCAAAAAGACACCAGCGAAACCGGCCGGAAAGCCGGCGGCAAAAACCGCGGCAAAGCCAAAAGCTACCCCGAAAAAAAGCACGGCGCCAAAGGCAGCCACAAAAAAATCCCCCGGCAAAAAGCCCGCAACCGCAAAGACAACCAAAACCAAAGCGAAAAAATAAAGGACAAGCGCTATGTCTGAAGACCCGAAGCAAATCAGTGATTCCATCGGAGACATTGCCGACAAAGCAATGGAACTGGCCAATCAGGCCAAATTGCTGGCAATGCAGGCCAGCGAGAATATGGCGCATGCCGCCACCAATGGCGATGGCTATCTGGTAACCGGCCTGACGGTTTTTATGCTGGCCTGTTTTGTCGGATATTACGTTGTCTGGCGGGTCACACCGGCGCTTCACTCACCGTTGATGGGGGTGACCAACGCTATCTCGTCCGTCATTATCGTCGGGGCGGTGATTGCACTGGGGGCGGCGGATGACGCTTTTTCAAAATGGCTCGGCTTTGTCGCCGTGACGCTTGCCTCGATCAATATTTTCGGCGGCTTTATCGTAACCCGCCGCATGCTGAGCATGTTCAAGAAAAAAAGCTGAAGGATAAGGACAGATTATAATGGAAACTTTTGCCTCTCTTGCCTATCTGATCGCCGCCATCTGCTTTATCATGGCATTGCGCGGCCTGTCACATCCTGAAACAGCACGCAACGGCCTGACATACGGCATGGCCGGGATGGCTGCGGCGATTTTTGTGACGCTGCTGCTGCCTTCTGTCAGCTCATATTTCCTTATTTTCCTTGGCATCGCGCTAGGTGGAACGATCGGGACGATCATCGCCCGGCGGATTGAAATGACCGCCCTGCCCCAGCTTGTCGCGGCATTTCACTCACTGGTCGGTCTGGCGGCGGTTCTGGTGGCGCTGGCCGCTTTTTACAATCCCGAAGCTTATGGAATCGGCGCGTTCGGCGAAATAAAATTCGCAAGCCTTGTCGAAATGGCACTCGGCGCGGCAATCGGGGCGGTGACATTCACAGGGTCGATCATCGCATGGGGCAAGCTGCAAGGTACCATTTCCGGAAAGCCTTTTATCTTCCCCGGACAGCATAAGATTAATGCCGGCCTTGGCCTGACGATGGTGGCACTGATTATCATGCTGTGCGCGACCGGCCACCCGTTCTTTTTGTGGCTGATTATTCTTCTCGCCTTTGCGCTGGGGATTTTGATGATTATCCCAATCGGCGGCGCGGATATGCCCGTGATCGTCTCGATGCTGAACAGCTATTCCGGCTGGGCGGCGGCGGGTATCGGCTTCACGCTGCAAAACAACCTGCTGATTATCACCGGCGCACTGGTCGGGGCGGCGGGGGCGATTTTGTCCTATATCATGTGCAAAGGCATGAACCGGTCTTTCTTTAACGTCATTCTGGGCGGCTTCGGCGGTGAGAATGCCGCTGTCGCCGGTGATCTGGGTGACCGTCACGCCAATATGGGCGCGGCCGAAGACGCTGCCTATCTGATGAAAAACGCATCGCGGGTGATTATCGTCCCCGGATACGGCATGGCCGTGGCGCAGGCGCAACATGCGCTGCGCGAAATGGCCGACATCCTTAAACATGAAGGCGTAGACGTCAAATATGCGATCCATCCGGTCGCCGGACGCATGCCCGGCCACATGAATGTCCTGTTGGCCGAAGCCAGCGTGCCTTATGACGAGGTTTTTGAACTGGAGGACATCAACCGTGACTTCGCGCAAACGGATGTTGTCTATATTATCGGCGCCAACGACATTACCAACCCGGCGGCTAAAAACGACCCGACCTCACCGATTTACGGCATGCCGGTTCTGGATGTTGAAAAGGCAAAGACCGTCCTGTTCGTCAAGCGCTCAATGGGCAGCGGCTATGCCGGGATCGACAATCCGCTTTTTTACGCCGACAACACGATTATGTTGCTTGATGATGCCAAAAAAATGACCGAAGACATCGTCAAGGCCATGGAATAAAACAATTTCTTCCTGTTTGGCCGTGCTTGTGGCTATAATGGCGTCATGTCGGTTCATAATACATCTCAGGATCGCTTCTCCCGCCCTGCGGGCTGGCTGTGGGATTCATTTCAAAGCGCCCGCGGCGGATCGTTGCGAAGCGGCCGTCTGCCGGTTGTGCCGGGTGATGATCCGCATGTCCATGTCATCTATGTGATGGGACTATCCGAGTTTTGTGAAAAGAAGTTCGAGCTTGCCCGCGACTTTAACCGCATGGCAATCAATTTTCACGTTTTTGACCGATACGGCCAGGGAAAATCACCGCGCTATCTTTCCAACCCTTATAAACAGCATGCGAAAGGAATTGAAAAAGACCTTGCCGATATTGCCGCTTACCGCCAACAATTCATTCCCGCCGGGGATACGGTTTTTTTGCTGGGGCATTCGACCGGCGGACTGCTCGCCCTGCACGCCCAGCAAAAATATCCTGCGCTTTTTCGCGGTACAATCTTGACATCGCCGCTGCTGGGAATGAAAACCCCGCTGGTGCGCACCCGGGAATCTTTTGTCGCAAAATTAAAACTGCCCTCTTTTATAACATCTCTCTACATACCGGGCGGACGGGACAATGTCTCGCGGCGTGATCTTATGCTCCCGCTGAAAGAACAGGACTTTTCCAGCGACCCGATCCGCAACAAGCTGCATCAGGATCTCTGCGATTCCGACCCCGATCTTCGCAGCGGTTCCCCCACTATCGGCTGGGTGCTCACAATGTGCCGCGCCATAGACAGCGCCTTAAAACCTGCCTTCGCCGCGCAGGTTTCGCGGCCGATCTGCATCTTTACAGCCGGTGACGACAAGCTGGTTGATAATCGCAATACGGGCATTCTGGCGGGTCGTCTGCCCTCCGCGAGCATGACTAACTTTCCGGGCGCAAAGCATGAATTGCTGATGGAAACAGACGATATCCGTGATTGCGTCCTGCAAAAAACAAACGACTTTATCCTGCGGAACGTGTAAATATAACATCATGACAATTGATTCCCTCCCACCCCGTTTTATGGAACCTGAAGGCTGGCGCTGGCACAGCTTTAAAAACCCGCAAGGGCGCGTCATCCGTTTCGGCAGCGTCGCCCCGAAAAGTGGCGTGCCGGACGCGGTTGTCATCGTTTTACAGGGCATGGGCGAATTCACCGAAAAATATTTTGAACTGGCGCATGACCTCAAAGACCGTAATTTAAGCTTCTGGATGATGGATTGGCAGGGGCAAGGTGGCTCCCACCGCCACAAAGACCTGCCGCAAAAAAGATACTCCGAAGGCTTCGCGCAGGATATAGCCGACCTGCATTATTTTATCATGGAATATGTCAAGCACTCGGCGGTTCACCCCGATGTCGGCCGCATTCCGCTGGTGATGCTCGGCCATTCGACCGGCGGCAATATCGGCCTGCGTTATCTGGCGGATCATCCTGATATTTTTGCCTGTGCAGCCTTCACCGCGCCCCTGACCGGGATTCGGGGACTGCCGCCCCTGCCGGACGCCGTCAATCTGGCGCTGCTCTCCCTGCTCAAAAACATGATGGGTATGTCTTATGTTTATAAAGGCGGCAAAGAATGGCAGCCAGCCATGCGTGATGCGCCGGGAAATGACCTCCATTCAACAGATCCCTTCCGTAAGAATATTCACAATAACTGGTGTCTGAAAAACCCGTCCCTGCAAGTCGGGAATGTGACTTATGCCTGGCTTTATCACGCGCTCTATTCCTGTGTCACAATGAAAGATCCGGCCTTTGCCGCACAGATCAAAACACCGTGCCTGTTTGCCCTGGCCGGTGATGAAAAGATCGTAAGCAATGCCGCCACGGAAAAGCTTGCTGCGCGTCTGACACAGGCAAAGATTCTGTCCTATGACGCTGCCAAACATGAAATATTGATGGAAAAAGATGCGGTACGCGGCGCCTTTTTAGATGCGTTTTCAGAATTTTTGCGGGAAAATGACATTCGCGGCAAGTTGAAACCATTCTGATTATCGGGCATGATGGGATGCTTTCGCTCTTTATATCCGGGGGATCGAAAAAACCGGATCAGATGGCCACGCAGTTTTTCAAAAGGATCGGGATGAATGCCAGCACAGAATAATAATTTTGAGAATGACAGATTCATCCGTCTGAGCGATCGTATTTTATTCGCTCTGCAACTATCGCTTTCACAAGGCGATATCGAGATATCCGAAAAGCTGGTGAAGGCGCTGGAAATGTCCATGACCCGTAATACGGGCGGCGGGGAGTTTATCGAACGGCGCGACTATCCGCCCGAAATCGAAGAAGCCATGGATCTGCTCGACCAGCTCAAGGAAAAAAGAAAAGCCGAAATGGCCTGAATCCCTGAATCCCTGATTCACAGCCCCGCCAGATCGCGCCATTCCTCCTCATTCAGAATTGTCACGCCAAGCTCCTGCGCTTTTTTAAGCTTCGACCCCGCATCCGCACCGGCGACAACATAATCCGTCTTGCCGGATACCGAACCGGATACTTTTGCGCCCAGCGCTTCGGCTCTGGCTTTGGCTTCGGCGCGCCCCATCGTGACGAGCGTTCCCGTAAAAACCACACTCTTGCCTGCCACCGGCGAACCGGATGCAACCGGCACGGCATAAGGCGTAATATCAAGCTGCGCCGACAGATCCCTTAAAACAGCGCGGTTATGATCTTCGGCAAAAAAACCAAGCAAATCATCGGCAACGCGCGGGCCGATATCTTCGATCGCCAATAAATCCTGATAAGCGTCACTGTCACGATCCTGCGCCGCATCCATTTGCGCGGTCAGCCCGTCAAGATCGCCGTAAATGCCCGCCAGCTTTTTCGCCGTGGCCTCGCCGATCTGCCGAATCCCCAGCGCATAAATAAACCGGTTAAACGCAATGCGCCGCCGCGCATTAATTGAACGAAACAAATTCTCAGCGGATTTTTCACCCCACCCTTCCCATTCGGCGATTGGCGGGGTTAATGTGCGGCTGCGTTCCTCCAGATGGAAAATATCCGCCGGCTGGCGAATCAGCTCCTTTTCCCAGAAAAGCTGGATAATCTTGTCACCCAGCCCTTCAATATCAAACGCATTGCGGCTGACAAAATGTTTCAGGCGCTCAATCGCCTGCGCTTCGCAAACCAGCCCTCCCGTGCAGCGCCGCACGGCTTCGCCTTCCTCACGCATGGCCTGCGACCCGCAAACCGGGCAATGATCGGGAAAGATATAGGGCTTTTCCGCACCTGTTCTTTTATCGACCAACACATCGATCACTTGCGGAATAACATCGCCGGCTCTTTGGATCACCACATGATCGCCAACCCGGATATCCTTGCGCCTGATCTCATCTTCATTATGCAATGTCGCATTCGACACCACCACCCCGCCGACCGTGATTGGCTCCAGCCGGGCAACCGGCGTCAAAGCGCCCGTCCGCCCGACCTGTATTTCAATATCCTTCAAAACCGTCACGGCACGCTCAGCCGGGAATTTATGCGCCGTCGCCCAGCGCGGCGCGCGTGAAACAAACCCCAGCCGTTCCTGCCAGTCGCGGCGATTGACCTTGTAAACCACCCCGTCAATCTCATAAGGCAGGTCAGGACGATCAACCAGCACTTTATGATAATACGCCATCAAGGCCGCGGCGCTTTCGCACAGTGCCGCCGGTTCGGCTTCGGCAAAACCATAAGATGCCAGTTCCTGCCTGATCTCCCACTGCGTATCGGCAAGCGGCCTGCTGCTTTCTCCCAGCGCATAACCGAAAAAATGTAGCGGGCGCTGCGCGGTCACGGACGGATCAAGCTGGCGGACGCTGCCGGCGGCGGCATTGCGCGGATTGGCAAAAGCCGGTTTCCCGGCGGCAAGCTGCCGCGCATTCAGCGCCGCAAAATCATCGCGCCGCATATATATCTCACCGCGCACTTCCAAAATATCCGGCGCCGCCGCCGGTAATGTTTGCGGTACATCGGCAATGGTGCGGATATTGGCGGTAATATCTTCGCCTTCGCTGCCATCCCCGCGCGTTGCCGCCATCACAAGCGTACGATTCTCATAACGCAGGGAACAAGATAAACCGTCAATTTTCGGCTCGGCGGCAATCGCAATGCATGCCTCATCCTCCAGTGACAAAAATCGCCGGACGCGCGCAATAAAATCCGTTAATTCGCCTTCGGAAAACACATTGGATAAAGACAGCATCGGCACGCTGTGCCGTACCTTGCGGAATCCCGCAGCCGGGGCGGTGCCGACCTTGCGTGTGGGGCTGTCATCGCTTACCAGTGCGGGATAGCGCGTCTCTATCTGCTCCAGCTCGCGGCGCAACACATCATAATCCGCATCGGAAATTTCGGGATTATCTTCGGCATGATAAAGACGGTCATGGCGGTTAATGTCCCTGACCAGTTCACGATGCCGCGCCCGCGCATCTTCCAACGTCAAATCAAATAAGCTGTTCGCCGTATCACTCATTACGATCAATCTATGTCCCGGTTTGCAGCAATCTGTCAGCCGCCGCACGCGCTTCTGCCGTGACTTCGGCACCGGCCAGCATACGGGCAATCTCCTCGCGCCGTTCGTCCCCGCGCGGCAGGCCGATAACTGTCGTGGTAACGGTCGCGCCATTATCCTGTTTGGTCACGATATAATGATGGGTGGCACAAGCCGCAACCTGCGGCGCATGGGTGACGACCAGAACTTGTGCGCCCTGTGCCAGACGCGCCAATCGTTCGCCGACCGCCGCCGCCACGCCGCCGCCAATGCCGCTATCAACCTCATCGAAAATCATGGTGCGGGCGTGCCCCACCGCCGCCGCCATGACAACCTTCAGCGCCAGCGTAAAGCGCGATAACTCACCGCCTGACGCGATCTTGTTCAAAGCCCCGGCATCCGCCCCCGGATTAGTCGCCACCAAAAACCGGACGCGATCAATCCCGCCCGCGCCCCATTCGGAATCCGGCAACGGCGTCACGCTGGTTTCAAACCGCGCTTTATCCATTTTCAAAGGCGGCAATTCCAGCGCGACAAGGCGATCCAGCTTTTCCGCAGCCGCGCGCCGCGCGACCGACACATTTTCGGCCATGGCACGATAGGTTTTTGCGGCTTTTTCAACCGCCACGGCCAGCTTTTCCAGCCTGTCATCCTGCGCCTCGATATTATTCAGCTTGCGGGCAATCTCATCCCGCATGCCGGATAACTCATCCACCGTGCAATTATGTTTACGCGCCTGTCCGCGCAAGGCAAAAAGCCGGTCGTCAATCTCGGTCAGGGAATAATCGGTTTCCTCAAGATCGGTTGACTGGCTGCGGATTTGTGCGATGGCCTCCTGTATCTCGGCATCGGCGCGATCCAGTGCCGCCAGAACCGCGCCGCCTTCTTCCCCGGCCTGCGCCAGCATACGGGCGCTCTGGCCGATCAGGCTGCCGGCTTCGCCAGCCGCGTCATAGGCTGCGTTCAAAGCCTGTATAAGCCCGTCCCGCCGCATCAGACGATCCCGCAAGGCCGCCAGCTTGTCTTCCTCGCCCGGTTCCGGTGCCAGCCCGTCCAGATCTTCGAGCGCCTGCCGCAAATAATCCTCGTCACGCCGCGCCTGTTCGATCTCCGCTTGGGCATCATCCAGCGCATCCTGTGCGGCGCGCCACTCATCCCATAATCGCGCAAGGCCGGAACGGTCGATCCCCGCATAATCATCAAGCATCGCACGGTGATTTTTCGCATCCAGCAAGCCATGCGTGTCAAACTGGCCATGGATTTCAACCAGCATATCACCGGCCTGACGCAACAAGCCGACACTGACCGGCTGGTCGTTAATAAAAGCGCGGCTGCGGCCATCGGCGGAAATGATCCGGCGCAAAACCAGATCCGGCGCGCTGTCCAGCTCCTGCTCACGCAATAAATCATGCACCGGATGGGTATCGGAGATATAAAATTCGGCGCTTACCTGCGCCTGATCCTGTCCCTTGCGGACAAGACCGCTTTCCGAACGCGCGCCCAGCGCCAGCCCTAAAGAATCAAGCAAAATGGATTTCCCGGCGCCGGTTTCGCCGGTCAGCGCACAAAAACCGGCGTCAAAATCTATAAAGAGATGTTCGATAAGCACGACATTTCTGATCGAAAGACCGCGTAACATGGCACTTCCCTAATCGGTTCGAAACAGGGAATCAACCGTCCGGTTCAACCAGCTTCTGTTTTCGGCCAGCCTTTGCCGGTCTTGCGCCGTCAGCAAGCGATAACTGTCCCGGTACCACGAACTGCCCGGATAATTATGCCCCAGTACCGCCGCGACACGGATCGCTTCATCCCGCAGCCCTAAACGCATATATATTTCGGTCAGGCGGTGAAGCGCTTCCGGCACATGGGTCGTGGTCTGGTAATCGCGCACAACCGTCCGAAAACGATTCATCGCGGCGTTGACTTCGTTACGGTTCAGGTAATAACGGCCAATCTCCATTTCCTTGCCTGCCAGATGGTCAAGCACCAGATCACGCTTCAACGACGCATCACGCGTATAACGGCTATCGGGAAAACGGCGAACCAGAACATCAAACGCGTTTAGCGCCTCCTGGGTCATCGCCTGATCGCGCGCAACGTCGCTGATTTGCTCATAATAACAAAGCGCCCGCAGATAAAGCGCATAATCAACTTCTTCGCTGCCCGGGTGCAGTTCGATAAAACGATCCAGCGCAATAATTGATTCGTCATAGCGCCCGGCGCGGTAATAGGCAAACGCCGCCATCAGCTCCGCACGGGTCGCCCACTGGGAATAAGGATGCTGGCGCTCAACTTCCTCGAACAGGCGCGCCGCCTCGACATAACGTCCGCGCTCCATGGCGTCCGATGCCTCGCTATACAGCTCGTCAACCGGGCGGTCTTCCATTTGCTGGGACGCCTGATTGCCGCCACAGCCCTGCAATGACAGCAAAAGCACCGCCAGAACAACAATCAGAAAACCATTATATTTCATAGCAAATTATCTCGTTCGTGATTCGAAAACCAAGCTCAGGATAGACTATAGCGCAGGACAGGCTAGGGTCAAAACTCACAGTTTTCATCCATTCTGCGCGCCGCGCCCTTTCGGGTGACAAAACAAAAAGAAATTAGCATCATTTTTCCCGCTTGAATATGCTTTGGCATGTCCCGCGCGTGAAAAATTTGCTCCTTTCTTTTTGTTTTGTCACAGAATTG
>SKGD01000143.1 GCA_007117665.1 Alphaproteobacteria bacterium | reverse complement strand
TCCCCTGGCAAAGACCATCCAGTCCTTTTGATCAGGGCGCGATCCTGATGAGAACGCCGGACGGGAAGTTATGGCCGTACCAGACAGGAACCAACCTGACAACGACATGGTTTGACCTTGTTTTTGCCCAGCCCGGTGCCGGTAAGTCGGTTCTTATGAATACTTTGAATCTGGGAACATGCATTTCGCCCGGCGCCAGCAAGCTGCCTTATGTTGCCGTTATTGATATTGGCCCGTCATCATCGGGGATGATTTCCCTGATTCGCGAGGCCTTGCCGGAGAAGCGCAAGCATGAAGCGGCTTATTACCGGTTGCAGATGGCACATAAATTTGCTGTTAACCCTTTCGATACCCAGCTTGGCTGTCGCCAGCCTTTGATTGATGAGCGCAGCTATCTGGTTGAGCTGCTTAGCCTGTTATGTACGCCGCCCGGCCATGAAAAGCCTTATGACGGGATACAGCAGCTCGCCGGTCTTTGTGTTGATGAGATGTTTCGTTGGCGCGATGACAGCGCCGCCAATGCCGAGCCACGGCCTTTCCTGCCACGGCTGGATCCTGTCGTTGATGAAGCGTTGCAGCGCTATAATGTTCACTTACCGACCGATCCTTACTGGTGGGATGTGGTCGATAAGATGTTTGATCTGGGTGAGCCGCATGTCGCTACGTTGGCGCAACGGCACGCTGTCCCGACATTGAATGATGCGATTACCGCGTCCCGCAGACCACAGATCCAGAATCTGTTGAATGAAACTTCTGTAGGATCAAGCGCGGAGAGTGTCGTCAACGCCTTTGAACGTATGGTTACATCGGCGATTCGTGAATATCCGATTCTGTCCTCTGTCACGCAGTTTGACATTAGCGATTCCCGGGTCTGTTCACTTGATCTGATGGATGTTTCGCCGCAAGGTGACGATGTCGCCGACCGCCAGACCTCGATCATGTATATGTTGGCGCGGCACGTTATGGTTCGGAACTGGTGGATGGGACCGGAAGCGTTGGAATATATCCCGGAACGTTACCGCACCTACCACGAGACACGGCTGCAGGACATTATGGAGACCCCCAAGCGCCTGTGCTATGACGAGTTTCACCGAACCAGTAAATCCCATTCGGTGCGCGCCCAGATTATTCGCGATGTGCGTGAAGGAAGGAAGCGCGGCGTCCAGATCTTGCTCGCATCCCAGCTTCTTGACGATTTCAGCGCCGATATGATCGATCTGGCAACCGGCGTGTGGATTTTGGGCTCGGCCGTTTCCGATGCGGCTGTCGAGAATGTCAAAGATCGTTTTGGCTTGTCCGACACGGCGCGCGATATTATGCGCTACAAGCTGACCGGACCTAAATCTTACGGCGCGCCGGCGCTTTTGGTTCTGGGCACGACCGATGGCCGTTATGAGCAGTTTTTGTATAATACGCTGGGGCCGATCGAGCTATGGGCGCTCTCGACATCATCAGAAGATGTTGCGCTAAGAAAGCGTCTGTATGACAAGCTGGACGCCCGGCGCGCCCGGCAGGTTCTGGCCGCAGCGTTCCCTGGCGGTAGCGCCCGGAATGAAATCAAGCGCCGGGTCATTGCCAAGAGTCAGGGCGGAAAAGATTCAAGATCGGCCATGACCAGCGCGGTGATTGATGAGATTGTTGAGGAACTGATGGTAAAATCCGAAGACGCCGTCCGCGCAAAAGAAATTGAACGTATTAAACAAACGGCATAGTCTGGATATGCCCCAAGTCAAGGTTTGACCGATGGAAATAACCGACGCGGAAGCGATCAAACAACAAAGGTTGGAAGCGCGGCGCAAGCGCGATAAGAAACGAAAGACAGTCAAGCGATCCATATATGGCTTTCTGGCGTTTCTTGCTTTTATTATATGGTACGGCTTTCAACCACTCACAGCTGGCATGGAATTCGGCATATGCAGGACATTTGTTGAAAGCCGGATGACCTTTCCGCAAACCATGAAAATCGTCAATTACGACCAGTTCGGCGATTCTCACCGGGTCTTTTATACCTACACCAATCCTTACGGTTATCATCGGTCGGAAATGATCGAATGCGTTATCACGCAGGATAGTAACAGAAATTATGTTGTTCAGGACATCCGCCTGCAAAGAGGGCGCGCACGCGAGTCCGTTGACCGTCAGATAGTGGCGCGGTTTCAGGAACAAGTCCCCGGCATTGTGAAATACAAACCAAACCGGATTATTCCGGCATTGCCGCGGGATGATGCCCTGATTCATTTATGGCAGATATATAATTAGGGTCAGACTCTAAGACAGCGCTACCGGAAACCCGCATTCCGCCTTTGCTATCTGCATTAAACAAATCTTCGTAAAATTTGCTTAGACTGTTACTTGTCTGGTAGAATTAGGAACGGTAAACAAGGCGAACTGGAATGGCACAAAAGTCACAAATTCGCAGGAAAAAAGCGGAATTGCAGACACAGACGAGTCCTGTGTTGCCTGCTTTGGTAACTAAAAACAAAGCCGAACTGGTTGTCAATGAAGACGCGCATGTTTGGCTTTTATATCGCGACCCGTTAGCGGAGATCGTGAAATGGGCTGAATATGACGCCGATACCGAACAAGTCACGCTGATTATGGTGTCGGGAAACGCGCAGCCCTTGGGTATAAAACTGCCTGACGAGATGAAGGATTTATTGCTTGATGCGGAAACGCTTTATCTGGTTCAGATGGAAGAGAATAAAAAAATAGCGGATATGGGTGTTGTGCCTTTGATTGTACGCGCTTTGTCCGTTCATTAAAGAGGAGTGTGAGAGATGTCAAGGATTGCCCGTGCGTTTAGTTTTGGCTACAGAATCGGCGATCTCGGCGAGCTACGGGATGCCGGATTTAGCAATGACTCCATTGACGCTATTGTCGCCAGTCCGAAAGTTCAGGAGATGCTGACAAAAATGCGAGATATGGCCGGTGATGGCGGTATCGGCCAAAATCCTGCCATGGCCGGTATTATTGACCAGATAAACGAAAATCCGGCGCTTATCGGGCAAATAGAAGAAAAGCTGGCAGCCTCACCGGAATTATCAGACAGTGTGGTCAGTCTGGTGTCGCATGTTCAGGCGATCAATGCCGATGACGATATACAGACATTGCTGGAGAATGCACGCGGTAACCCTGAGTTCGCCGCTGTCATCAGCTCGGAATCCGGTCTTGACCTGAATACGTTTCTTGACAGCAATGGCGCCGCTCTGGATATACAAACCCTGTTTGATATGACACCGGACGATATTATTGCGCTGGAACAAGAAACCGGTAATTTCCTGAGCGATACATCGGTTGTGCAGCGCCTGAATGAATTTTCTCCTGAGATGATCACCAGCCTGTATACCAACTATCAGATACTGGAAGGTATGGACTCATTCCAGGCGATTGTACAAAATATGAATGGAAACGAAGCCTATGTAGAAGCTTTGTCAAATCTCACGAAACAGGATCTTTCGCAATTAAACGCCGGGACAGGGGATGTCAGGGCGATGCTTGATGGAATGAGTCCTGAGGCAATGCAGAATATCAATGAACAAGTCGCTTCGCTTGCGGGTAATCCATCCTTATTGGAAACAGTCGCCGCGATCAGCCCCGATGATATGATTGAATTTAATGAAAGACTGCAAAGTCTTTCAGAAAATGAGAATATTGCCGAGATCGCGCGGCGGGCGCATGCTGACCCCGATTATGCGACAGCCATCCAAAGTTTTTCAGGTTTTGATATTACCGATCATTTCGATGCGGAAGGGCAGCTATCCTTGTCGGGAGACTCATTGCAAAATATTGATCCGGACTCGTTTCAGGGTATGTTGCAAGCTATGCGTTCTGTTGACGGCCAGTCCGGTATGATGCTGAACATGGCGGCGTCAATGCCGCCACAGCTTATGGCAACAGCCGGCAGCCTTATGGGTGCGCTTAATGGCTTCACAAGCAACCTGACAGACCGTCTCGGTGATTTTAGCTTTGACAATATATTCGGTGAAAACGGTTTCAGCATGCAAGGGCTGGGTGAGATGTTCAACAATCTGTTTGGCATGTTGCAGGATCTGATCGCGCCGATTATGGATTCGATCGGAGGTCTTTTCGGGAATTGGGGCGCGTCCAATAATGTTGCGGCCGGAAATTATCCCGAAGCGGCTGTGGCCATGAACGAAGTGACAGGCCAGACACCCCAGGAAACAACGCATTTCGACCAAAATGGCCGCGAGGCTGCGATCGAAACCCCGGCTGCCGATATCGCTGCTGTTACGCCGGAGAGGCGACAACTGGATAATACGCAAGAGCATGATAGTTTGCGAAACGGCCCGCAAATGACGACCGGATAAACATTATGCTCGTCTGACTCAGCTGGTTTTCTGATCACGAATAAGATCGGGCAACAGGCCGGATGCGCCCATAGCTTGCTTCATGAAAAACCGTTTGGCGACGGGCAGGCGTGCAACCGCGCGCAGCCCGGTGCGGCGAATCAGGCCGATCGGGGCGATATTATTTGAAAATAATTTATTCAGCCCGTCTGTTGCGCCTGCCATCGCCATATTGTCAAATCGGCGCTGGCGCTGATATGTCTGTAATAAAGCATCACAGCCCGGATCATCACCGCCTTCGATGGCTTCACCGACTAACGTTCCCAACGCGGCAATATCCCGAAACCCCATATTCAGCCCCTGTCCGGCGATGGGATGAATGCCGTGCGCCGCTTCGGCGACCAGCGCAATACGCGGCGCAATATAACAATGGGAATGAACCAGCCCCAAAGGATAAGCATAGCGCCCGCCAACTTGCCATGCGCGGCCGTAACGATCCGGGAACCGCACCGTCAAGGCTGCGTCAAAAGCATCCTGATTATAGGCCAGCGGCGTATGGCGGCCATGGCTGCTACGTCCGTGAACCGTCCAGACGACCGAGGAACGATGCGTTCCGTCCGGCGCATCATGCATCGGTAAAATGGCAAATGGCCCTTCGGCGCGGAAATGTTCGACAGCGACATGATCATGAGGCTTTTCATGCGCGGCAACGCACACAATTGCCTGCTGGCGATAAGGCCATGATCTGGCATGAATGCCCGCCCATGCGCGTGTAAAAGACCCGCGCCCGTCCGCCCCGACCACAAGCCGCGCCGTGATCCGGCCACCATCGGCGAGCCGGACGGTGATGGCGTCGTTATCCCGTTCAAAATCATCGACTATGGCAGGCGCCCGATACGACACTGTCGGGCAGGATGCGATCACCTTGTGTAAGATATGGCGTAAAATCCTGTTTTCGACGATCCAGCCAAATTTGCGGCCTTCCACTTCCTGGCTGGAGAAAGAGAGTAATACCGGGCTGCCGCCATCCAGAATATCAATCTGTTCGATCGGGCAGGCATGAGGCAACAACATGTCCCACACCCCCGCAGCAGCGAGTAATTTTTGCGATCCGTAGGAAATCGCCGTTGTCCGGCCATCAAATGA
>SKGD01000079.1 GCA_007117665.1 Alphaproteobacteria bacterium | reverse complement strand
AATGCGGCCTGATCGCTTCCCACTGGCTATCTGAGAGATAAAAATGACGCATGGCTTGGCTCCTTTTGTAAATCACCAATCCATTGAATCATAAAATTATCTGTGTGTTTAGACCCTAAACCGCCACAAAGAAATTGTCAAGAAACAACACGGCAGATCCCGGCTTTTCTTTCTTTTCTTTCGGGCTATATAGTATAATTAAACCCGGACAGGAAAGGAGAGCCACATGAGACGGTCAAATATTGCAAAAGTTATTATGGTGCTGATGGTGGCGGTCATGCTGGCCGGATGCAGCGCAACCAGCAAGCGCGCAGCCAAAGGTGGCGTGATCGGTGCGGGTGCGGGTGGCGGCGCGGCGGTTCTGACGGGCGGCAGCTTTGAGCGCGGCGCGATTATCGGCGGCGGTGCCGGCGCGGCAATCGGCGCGGCGACACGGTAAAGCGCGACTGGCAGGCATTATCAGCTAATCATACCGCTATAAAGCAACCCCAAAAGCAGCACGCCCAGGGCTATCCTGTAAATCACAAACGGAGTGAAGCTGGCGTGGCTGAGCCATTTCATCATCAAATAGATCGCGGCAAGGCCGGATAAAAACGCCAGAAACGCGGCCAGCAAAGCATCCATCCCCAGCGCGACATCGCCCAGCTTGTAAAGATCATACGCCCCCAGCGTCCCGGCGCCGCTGATCGCGACAATCGCCAGTAACAGTGAATAGCGTGCGCTTTCCGTGCGGGAAAAACCAAGCCAGCGCGCCGTTGTCATGGTAATGCCCGACCGGCTGGTGCCGGGGATCAGCGATAAAGCCTGTGACAGGCCGATGACCAGCGCGTCTTTCAGCCCAAGGCTTGCCAATGTTCGTTCCGCCGGTTTGAACCGGTCGGCATACCACAGCAAAATCCCGAACAAAATCAGTGCCCAGCCCATAATATGCAGATCACGCAGCCATGAAGCCTGCAGCTTGTAAAGGATGAAGCCGGCAATCACGACCGGAATCGACCCGACAAGAACGGCCAGAAACAGCTTTTGCCCTTGTTCATCGGATGTTTTAGTGAAAAACCCGAAAAAGCCGCGTATCATCGCAAGGACTTCTTTGTGAAAAAAGATCAGGGCGGAAAAGAGCGTCCCGACATGCACCGCGACATCAATAATCAGCTCTTCCTGAAAGCTATATTCGCCCAAAAATTCATGAACGATCACCAAATGACCGCTGGAACTGATCGGCAGGAATTCAGTAATGCCCTGAATAAGCGCTAAAAGAACAATGTAATAAAGCGGCATTTGCGTTTGTCAAAAAAGCAGTTTGAATTTAAAATCGGGTCGATGATTTATTTTGTCGGCACATTCGGTTTTATCTGCGGTTTCTTTTTCGGTCAACTGCTGTTGCTGAAAATTCTCAAGAATGTCAGCCATGACGAGCTATTGAACAATAAGGCGCTGCAATGGAAATACGGCTCTTTAAACTGGCTGGTTGCGGTGTTGACAGCCGCCTGCGCCGTCTGGCTGTACAGCTATTATTTTCTGTAAGCAGCCGCATATTTCAGCGCTTGCTTTATGGCCATACCGCCCTAGATTAAATCATCTGTTTTTTTATGACCTTTTACATAACAAGGAGCTTTACGGAATGAAACGTTTTTTTCACATCATGGCCGCCACCGCCGGACTGGCCTTATTCGGCGGCGCAGCAGCACACGCGCAGGTTGAGACATACAGCTTTGAACAGCCTCATACGCAAATCCTGTTTTTTGCCGACCATCTGGGATTTTCCCAGTCCACAGGGCGTTTCCATGATTTTGACGGCCATTTTGTGCTGGACCGTGACAATCCTGAAAACTCATCGGTTAAAATCGTCATCGAAACCGCCAGCATCGATATGGGGCTGGAGCGTTGGGACGACCACATGAAGAATGAGGATTTCTTTGATGTTGAAAATTACCCGACCATGACGTTCGAAAGCACCGGCGTCACCGTGACCGGCGAAAATACGGCAGATGTCACCGGTGACCTGACGATCCTGGGCGTTACAAAACCCGCAACCCTGCATGTCACACATAACAAGTCAGGCGAACATCCGTTCAACGGGCGTTACATTGCGGGCTTTACGGCGCATGCCGAAATTGACCGCCGCGAATGGGGCATGGATTACGGCTATCCGGTCATGGGGCCGATGGTTGAGATCCGGGTCACGGTGGAAGGCATCCGCGACGACGAAGACGACTCCGCTGCCGATCCGACCTGAATAAACGACCGGATATAGGATCAGACCTCGTTTGTCACAAAACGATCATATTCATTATCACCCTTTGGCCAAGGGGCTTCACTGGATCACGGCGCTTTTGGTGCTGATCCTGATGCCCCTTGGCTTTTACATGGTACGGATGGATTTCAGCGGCCTGAAGCTGGATCTGTACGCGCTTCATAAATCATTGGGGCTGACGGTTCTGGTGATTGTAGCGCTGCGTTTATTATGGCGGCTATGCCGCCCCGCACCGCCTGCTTTATCATCACATGCCGGATGGGAAAAATCGCTGGCCAAAGCCGTTCACTGGCTGTTTTATATCGGCCTGATCGGGATGCCGCTGACGGGGTGGATCATGTCCTCGGCCGGGGCATTCCCCAACCGTTTTTTCGGGCTTTTTGACGTACCGTCCCTGACATCCCAGGATGCCGGGCTTTTCTCGGCAATGCGTACGGCACATACGGCGTTTGCATGGTGTCTGACGGGCGGGATTGCGCTGCATGTTGCGGGGGCGTTAAAACATCATATTATCGATCGTGACGGAACCTTGCGGCGCATGATGCCGCTGCGGTTTTTTACGCCGTTTCTGATCATGATAATCGTCGCGCTGGCGGCGGCGGGAATCGGCGGTGCTTATAGTCTTGTGACCATGCAAAAACCCGCATACGGCCTTCCCGCCGATATGGCGGAGAACATCATAACCGATTCAGATTCTCCCCTTGCCGCACCAGAGGCACAAACAGCGCAAGACCCGCCCCCGGACATACCGTCATGGATCATTGACCGCGACAATAGCCGGATCGGCTTTACCGCCCGCGCGCAAGGCAGCCGGTTTAACGGCTTTTTCAACAGATTTGACGGAACGATCCTGTTTTCCCCCGACCGGCTGGAAGACAGCCGCGCCGTCATGAGCGTGGATATTTCCTCGATCGAAAGCGGCAGCACAGAGCGCGATGGCTATATCAAAATGCGGCCATGGCTGTTTGCCGCCCAATATCCGCAGGCACGCTTTACATCGGAACGATTTGCGGCTGCCGGAGAGGGTCGTTACAAAGCCTTCGGAATGCTGGAAATGCGCGGCATTTCACAGCCTGTCGAAATGACGTTCGATCTGGCCATCACGAAAGACGAACATGGCGCCAAGACCGCCCGCATGAACGGAGATTTCACAATCGACCGGCTGGCTTTTGATATCGGGCGCGGCGAATGGGAAGCGGATTCGGTGGTGTCCCACGAAATCACCATCACTGTTTCTTTGGCGGTGTGGGCTGAATAAGAGCCGGATGACACGAATCTTTTACGGAATCATCTCCTTATTACAAAGAATCAACCAAAAAACGCAGCCCTTTGAAATATATCGGGAAAATTTATATTTCGTTCGATTCCGGCTAAACCCTTGCTCAGTGCGGTTTTTCTGAAAATGACCATCTTCACGGCCTTTTAATTTTCCGAATTCATGTTTCTTCTGTGCCGCGTTTATAGTAGCCTTAGCTTACAGCTTTATTAAAAAAAAACTAATGTGAGATGAATTGCGACTCCTATTTTGCGTTGTCTCCGGGGTAAAGTAAGGTCTATGAGAACATTATTTCACTTATGGCTTCATCCTTTCTCGCGCAAGGTGCGCGTGGTTATGTCTGAGAAGAAGCTTGATTTTGAGCTGAAAATTGAAAAAATCTGGGAACGGCGCACCGAATTTCTGGCGCTTAATCCGGCGGGGGATGTACCGGTTCTGGTCGAAGAAGACGGCACAACACTCGCCAATAGTCAGGTTATCTGCGAATATCTGGAAGAAGTTTACCAAGATGTCGATCTTTTGGGGGCGGATCCGGTGCAGCGCGCCGAAACGCGCCGCCTGATATGCTGGTTCGATGTCAAGTTCAACCGCGAGGTAACGGATAATCTGGTTGGCGAGAAGCTGATGAAACGGTTTTTAAAACTGGGCGAGCCGCACGGCCCGTCCATTCGCGCCGGACACGCCAATATTCATTATCACCTCGATTATATCGGTTTTCTGACCGAGAAAAGAAAATGGCTGGCCGGCGACCAGTTCTCGCAAGCCGACATTGCCGCCGCCTCTCACTTATCGGCAATCGACTATATTGGTGATGTGCCGTGGGAAGAACACCAAGCTGCCCGCGAATGGTACGCCAAAGTCAAATCCCGTCCCAGCTTCCGTCCGCTGCTGGATGACCGTATTCCGGGTTTCACGCCTGTTGAATACTATGAAAATGTTGATTTTTAATCATCCGCGGGAGCAACAAGGGCAATCATGGCGGGGGATAAAAAACTTTTCTGTTTCGGCTACGGCTATAGCTGCGAGTATCTATGCCGGGCGCTCGCGGAAGAAGATAGCTGGCATCTTGCCGGCACAACCCGCGACCGCGAGAAAAAATCATGGATGAAGGAACAAGGCATCAAAACCTTCATTTTCGACGCCACAACGCCGCTTGAAGATCCCCGCCGTTTCCTGCGGGACGTGACACATCTTTTAATCTCTACCCCACCCAATGACAGCGGTGATCCGGCTTTTGTCACCCATGGCGAAGATATTCGCAACCTGCCGAACCTGCAATGGATCGGATATTTGTCATCAACCGGTGTTTACGGTGACCGCGATGGTGATCTGGTAGATGAGCATGCCGAACTGCGCCCCAACAATAAGCGCGGGTCACGCCGGGTCAAAGCCGAAAGCCAGTGGCTTTCCCTGTTCCACGAAGATAACCTGCCGGTTCATATCTTCCGGCTGGCCGGCATATACGGCCCCGGCCGCAGCGCTCTTGATTCCGTCCGTGCCGGCATGGCGCGCCGGATCGACAAGCCCGGTCATGCTTTTAACCGGATCCATGTCGAAGATATTGCCCGCATCCTGAAAGCATCCATGAACAACCCGGCACCGGGAAATATTTATAATCTGGCGGATGATTACGCCAGCCCCAGCCATGAATTAATCGCCTATGCCTGTACGCTTCTGGGGCTTGATGTCCCGCCATTGATCCCGTTTGACCAGGCTGATCTGGCGCCCATCGCCCGCAGTTTTTATCAGGATAATAAACGCATCGATAATAATAAGATTAAAACCGCTCTGGGCATGACCCTGCGCTACCCTGATTACAAGACAGGGCTGCAAGCCTGTCTGGAAGCAGAAAATAAACAAGCTTCCGACCCTCTCCAACCCGCCACGGCCGAACACGCCCTGCAAGAATAGTTTCTTTTTCTTGTCATAACTTGTCGTTTTTACTAACATGTGCCGAACGGGGGTATGATTTAAGCCCTAAAAAATCAGGGAGAGATAAAATGTCCGGCGTGAAGCCTAAGCGGTCATTGCCTTACCGTGTCATCAGAGCCAATCTGATCGGTT
>SKGD01000132.1 GCA_007117665.1 Alphaproteobacteria bacterium | reverse complement strand
CTCAGCGCCCAGTCAATTTCTTCCTTGCTGATGGTCAAAGGCGGAGCAAATCTGACAACAGTTTCGTGCGTTTCCTTGCATAACAGGCCTTTTTCCTTCAGCCGCTCGCAGACATCGCGGGCGGCAGCTTTTTGCCGGTCAATGTCAACACCCACCCACAGACCCACACCGCGAACTTCTTTTATATATTTTGTATCAATGGCTTCAAGTTGATCTTTAAGGTAAGAACCAAGCTCATGACTGCGTGCGGACAGCGAGTCGTCATGCATGACTTTCAACGCTTCAAGCCCGATCACCGCTGCAATCGGGTTGCCGCCAAAGGTCGAGCCGTGAGAGCCGGGAGAAAAGACTTGCATCACATCGTTCCGCGCCAGAAAAGCCGAAACAGGGTAAATGCCGCCACCCAGCGCCTTACCCAGAACCAGCCCGTCCGGTTTGTCAATTTCATGCTGATAGGCAAAATCTTTTCCGGTGCGCCCCATGCCGCACTGGATTTCATCAAGAATCAGCAAAATATTCTTACGGCGGCAAATCTCCTGAACTTTTTTCAGCCATCCGGCCGGCGGTATGATAATGCCGCCTTCGCCCTGCATGGTTTCGGTTAAAAACGCGCATGTATCATCGGTGATGGCCGCTTCCAGAGCATCTGCATCGCCATAGGGCACGCAATCGAACCCGCCATCATAAGGGCCGAAATTTTTTCGGTAATCCGGGTCAGACGAAAAACCAACAATCGTTGTCGTCCGGCCGTGGAAGTTACCTTCCGACACAATAATTCTGGCTTTATTTTCAGGAATTTTCTTTTTCTCATACCCCCAGCGCCGTGCCGCCTTTATTGCCGTTTCAACGGCTTCGGCACCTGTATTCATCGGCAAAACCTTATCCATGCCGGTAATCTCGCACAGCGCTTCAGCAAAGGCACCAAGCTTGTCAGTGTAAAAAGCCCGCGAAGGAACGTCCATCGATTCAAGCTGCGTGACCAACGCCCGCTTGATTCGCGGATTGAGATGCCCGGCGCTGACAGCGCTATAGGCGCTCAGAAAATCAAGATATTTATGGCCTTCATTATCCCACAGCCAGACACCTTCGGCCTTGGTCAGAACCACGGGCAGGGGATGATAATTATGCGCCAGATAACGTTCTTCCCTGTTTATATAGCTGTCTTTACTTTCCATTTTTTTAATCTCCCTTTTTTATGATCAACCCCATTGCGCAATATTTACGAAATGAATGAGGTCTGATCCTAAGCCATTTTTTGCCCCCCCGGCAACCGCAGGCCGATGTTTTTGACATCTTTTCTGGCGATCTTGCCGGCAAAGTGCTATATCCCTTTTGGCTGCGGAGCGCGTGATACGACCTAATCCCTCGGGCCGATGCTTACGCATTAAGGGAGCTGTCCCTGTCGGTTTTTAGTGTTTTGCCGCTTTGACCGTTATACGGCGCCCACCTGGTCAACGGGGCCAGAAGCGGATAGCGATATGTACACGGCTCGCGCGGCCACTTATAAATCTATAAAACGTATGAGTAATGACAGGGTTATGCTCCATATCCAAAAAGAAACGCTGCGCGAACAGGCTTTGAAACATCGCGAACGGATCGACATATCCGGTCATGATGAAGATCCGGATAAAGCCGCCCGGATCTTTATGGACGTCATAAGACCTCAGCAAGACCAAATCATCGCCCTTTACTGGCCAAAGGGCAGGGAGTTCGACCCCAGCCCGATCATGGCGTTGTTAGCCGCCAAAAACATCCAAACAGCGCTGCCTGTCGTGATTGCGGGACAAAAAGAGCTAGGGTTTGTCTGCTGGCAGGAAGGCGCGCCTTTGGAAGAAGGCGCGTTCGGCATATTACAGCCTCCGGTCAGTGAGAAAACCGCATGGGTTGATCCCGACATCCTGATTGTGCCCTTGCTGGCCTTTGACCGCAAAGGCGCCCGGCTTGGTTATGGCGGGGGGTATTATGATGCCACGCTGCGCTATTTACGGACAAAAAAGGATATTGTGGCAGTCGGGGTCGGATATGCCCGGCAGGCCGTGCTTTTTAACCTGCCGCAGGAACCGCATGATGAAAGGCTGGACTGGGTCATCACGCCGCAGGAAGCACATCGCTGCAAGGCATAGTGAACGGATATATGCATAGGAGCCACTTATGAGAATTTTATTTTTAGGCGATATTGTCGGGCGCACCGGGCGTGACGCACTGGAAAAAGCCCTGCCGGAGCTGAAGAAACAGCTTCGCCCCGATATTGTGATTGTGAATGGCGAAAATGCCGCGCATGGAATCGGGATTACCGAGAAAATCTGCCAAAGCTTCTATGAGTGGGGGACAAATATCATCACGACCGGCAATCATGTCTGGGATCAACGGGAAATACTGACCTATATCGACCGCGATCCGGCATTGCTGCGCCCCCATAACTGGCCGGAAGGCGCCCCCGGCAGCGGAATATGTTTGCACCGTATTGCCGACGGGCGGCAAATTCTAGTCGTCAACCTGATGGGGCGTACCTATATGGAACCGATGGACGACCCGTTCGCCGTCATGAAAAAAATCACCGATGAGTATCGTCTGGGGCAAAATGTCGATGCGATCTTTGTCGATTTTCATGCCGAGGCCACCAGCGAAAAAATGGCATTCGGTCATTATTTTGACGGAAAAATATCAGCCATCATCGGCACACACACACATATCCCCTCAGCAGACGCCCAGATATTCGATCATGGCACGGCCTATCAGACCGATGCCGGCATGTGCGGTGATTATAACAGCGTGATCGGATTTGAAAAAGAAGTGCCCATCGCCCGCTTTACGAAAAAAATGTCTGTTCGTAGAATGATGCCCGCCGATGGGGAGGCAACAATATGCGGCTTTTTCGTTCAGACAGATAAAAAAGGACTGGCCACCAATGCCAGTCCCGTTGTTACCGGGCCGCGCCTGCATAATGTGATGCCTGATTTTTAAGAATCTTACTGATCAAAATCATAGTCGTGGCGTTGACGGCGGGGCTTTTTATCGAAATAGCGTGTGCAGGCATCATCAAGCGCCTCCAACAATTCCTGACCATGCGTTCCGCCATCGCCCTTGATACCGCCGAGAATAATCGCCCGTAATGTTGCGTGATAGGCCAGAATAATTTCAATAGCAGCCAGATCAAGCTCTTCAATAACCTCTAAAAACTGAACCAGCTTATCAGCTATTTTCGTAACCAGATTATAATGAAACATCCCGCCATTCGCTTTAAGCTGCATCGCCGGATATAATATGTGTGAAATAACGTTTTCCCGGTCGTCTTTCTGCGTCAGCGTCCGCGCTTTGTCGACCCCTTTGAGAAGGTTCTCAAGATACATCTCCGCCAACGGCCTGAAATCGACCGTGTTATTTTCCAGCACAGCCTGCGCCTTGGCCAGAATTGTCTCGCTGACCCCCCCCGAGCCAACCTTGGCCTTGAGCGTATTTGGCGGCCTTATAAACTCCGCTTTTCTCCGGCGCCGCTGGTTGTAATGGGTCGGCCGCGAATCCTGAAACTCTATTTCATCCTGTGTCATAATTTTTAAAACCGTATTTTTTGTTCTAAATCACGCGATCATGCAATGTCTCAGCCTTCATCCTGCAGGATGAAGGGATCGCCTTTAGACAGGCCTTCTTCCTGCCGCACGCGCCGTAATGTTTCTTGTGCCTTCAACTTTTCAGCCCGAATATGCTGCATAATATCAGGGTCTTTCAAATCTTCGTCGCGTCGCCACGGCCCATCATAAATACCCGCCTTTTTCCGGCGACGATCCGGGCCGAAAAATTCCGGCGCGCGCACAAATTGCCGTGGCCTTTCGATAATCTGCACCAGCCTTTTATAAAGGTCGCGCGCATTGAAGGGCTTGACCAGAAATTCGGTAACCCCGGCATCACGCGCTTCAAAAACACGGCGGCGCTCGCTGAATCCGGTCATCAAGATAAGCGGCACATAGGGATTAGGGCTGTCCTTGTCATTGCGAACCTTGCGGGTAAAGGCAATGCCGTCAACCGGGCGCATCATCCAGTCGGCAATGATAATATCGTTATTATATTCACAAAACTTTTCAAAGCCATCAACGCCGTTGGTCGCCGTAACGACCTGACCGACATCGAACGTCACCAGCAGCGACTTGACAATCTCCAGCATCGGCAGATTATCCTCGACCACCAGCGCGCTTATCCTGTGAAGCTGATAAGCCATGATCTATTCCCGTTTTTACCCTTTACACCAGATTATATCGTACAAACAATTTATCAAAGATTAAGTTTTATTAGAAAAAGATTATATTGATCAGTAAGATAGCATAATTTCGTACAAAGCGACAGTCTCTTTTGAAATTGCGGCGCAACATCTTGCCCTTTACCGAAAAATGCGGCAATCTCGGTATCTTCCGAAAATGATGGCAACGTAAACCTCAAAGAGAAAATTCATGGCAGGACATTCCAAGTTTAAGAACATCATGCATCGTAAAGGCGCACAGGACAAAAAACGCGCCAAAATTTTTTCCAAGCTGGGACGTGAAATTACCGTTGCCGCGAAACTGGGTGGCGGCGACCCGGCGATGAATCCTCGCCTGCGGCTGGCGATTGCGACAGCGCGGGGGCAAAGCATGCCCAAGGACGGCATTGAGCGCGCGATCCAAAAAGGCGCCGGCGGCATAGATGGCGAAGATTACACCGAAATGCGTTACGAAGGATACGGGCCGGGGGGCGTTGCGATTATGATCGATGCCCTGACTGACAACAAAAATCGTACAGCTGGAGAAGTACGTTCATGCTTCACCAAGCATGGCGGTAATCTCGGTGAAACCGGATCGGTCAGCTTCATGTTTGACCGGGTCGGTGAAATAATTTATCCGCTGGAAAAAGCCGGTATTGAAGCAATGCTTGAAGCAGCCATCGAATCCGGGGCATCTGATTGTGAAAGCGATACAGAAAGCCATATTATTTACACTGCGCCCGATGATTTTTCAGCCGTGCGTGACGCGATGGAAAACATCTTCGGTGAACCGGAGCAATCCGGCCTGATATGGAAGCCCAATGTCATGGCCGCGCTTGATGAAGAACAGGCTGCGGGGTTGATGAAGCTGGTCGATGCGCTGGAAGACAGTGATGATGTCCAGACCGTCACCACCAATTTTGAAATCAGCGATGAAATCATGGAGAAGCTGCTGGCATCGGGATAACGGCGATCAGTTGCCCGCCCCGCCATATATTGCTAGCATCATGGAATGAAGATTCTGGGCATCGATCCCGGCCTGCAAAAAACCGGCTGGGGAATCATTGAAACACACGGTACAAAACTCGGCTATGTCGCCAGCGGCTTGATTAAAACCACGCCGCAAATGCCTTTATATGCACGGCTTGCGGCGCTGGAACACGGGCTTTCAAATGTCGTGGCGCAATGGCACCCGGACGAAGCCGCCATCGAGGAAACATTCATCAATAATAACGCTGCCTCGGCACTCAAGCTGGGACAGGCGCGGGGCGTATGCATGGTTGCACCTGCGCGCGCCGGTCTTGCGGTTCACGAATATGCCGCCAACCTTGTCAAAAAATCAGTTGTCGGTACCGGCCATGCCGCTAAGGGACAAATCGGCATGATGATCCGGGTTTTGCTCCCGCGTTGCGGAAAACTTATGGAAGATGAAGCAGATGCCCTTGCTATTGCGGTTTGCCACGCGCATCATAGGGCTTCACGGGAAAGGATAGGGGCATGATTGCCAAGCTTTCGGGAGTTTTGGATAGCGCCGGTCAGGAGTCACTGATTCTGGATGTTGGCGGGGTTGGATATCTGGTTTATGTCAGCCCGCGCACCCTGACGCGAGTCGGGCAACATGGTGATACGCTGTCGCTGTTGATCGAAACCCAGATCCGTGAAGATGCTTTTAATTTGTTCGGCTTTATAGAGAAAGCGGAGCAGGAATGGTTTAAGATTCTGACCGGTGTGCAGGGGGTCGGGGCAAAAGCCGCAATGTCTATTTTGGGGGTCACGCCTCCCGACCAGCTTCAATTTGCGATTATGGCCGGCGATACCGCGCCTTTGACCCGTGCCGACGGAGTCGGGCCAAAGCTTGCCACCCGTATCGTGACGGAGCTAAAAGACAAAGCCGGAAAAATCGACCTTGGCAACGCGATTCCGGCAGCACAGGCGCGGGGCGCGGCAGTCGCTGCCTCCGGTGAGACGGTACAGGCCGAAAATGATCATTTAAATCAGGATGCGGTTTCGGCGCTGGTCAATCTCGGATACGGGCGCAGTGATGCCTATGCGGCGGTGATTTCTGCGGCAGGAAAATCAAATGATAGTAATAATTTAAACGCCCTTATTAAAGCAGCGCTTAAGGAGCTTGCGTCATGAGTGAGCAGGCTCTTCCTCGTAATCCGGTTTTGGAACCGGAATCAACGGATGGCGATAAAAACGCCGATTACGCATTGCGGCCTGAAAAACTGGCGGATTTTGTTGGGCAACGTGCCCTGCGTAATAATCTGAAAGTCTTTATCGAAGCCGCCAGAGCGCGCCGTGATGCGATGGATCATGTCTTGCTGTTCGGTCCGCCGGGACTAGGCAAGACCACGCTGGCGCAAATTATTGCGCGTGAGTTGGGGGTCGGATTCCGGGCAACATCGGGGCCGGTTCTTGCCAAGGCCGGGGATCTCGCCGCGATCCTGACTAATCTCGAAGAAAATGACGTTTTATTTATTGACGAAATTCACCGTCTGAACCCGATGGTCGAGGAAGTTCTATATCCCGCGATGGAAGACCACAAGCTTGACCTGATTATCGGCGAGGGGCCGGCAGCACGGTCGGTACAGATTGAATTACCGCCTTTTACGCTTGTCGGCGCGACCACCCGCAGCGGCCTTTTGGCTAATCCCTTGCGCGACCGGTTCGGTATTCCGCTGCGACTTGATTTTTATGATACGGACGAATTGCGCGCCATTGTCATGCGCGCCGCATCCCTTATGAATATGGCGCTGACCGAAGAAGGCGCAACCGAGATCGCACGCCGGTCGCGCGGCACACCGCGTATCGCCGGACGCCTGGCCCGCCGGGTACGTGATTTTGCCGAAGTCCTGAAAGTAACTGAAATTGACCGCATAGCGGCGGATCAGGCTCTGGAGCGACTGGATGTCGACGCTGCCGGGCTGGATATGATGGATCGGCGCTATATGAACTGCATCGCCGATCATTATGGCGGGGGGCCTGTCGGGGTCGAAACGCTGGCGGCGGCATTATCCGAACAGCGCGATGTGCTGGAAGATGTCATCGAGCCTTATCTGATGCAACAGGGATTCGTCCAGCGCACCCCGCGCGGGCGCGTTCTGTCTCATAAAGGATTCAGCTATCTGGGGCTGGCAACGCCGCGCGCCCTGCAGGCTGACTTGTTACAGGAATAACACCCCATGAGCCGCCATTCTCCAATCCATAAAATGGATATACGCGTCTATTACGAAGATACCGATGCGGGAGGGATTGTTTATTACGCGAATTACCTTAAATTCTGTGAAAGAGGACGCACGGAATACTTGCGTTCTGCGGGTTTTGAGAATAAACCCTTAATGGAGCGCGAAGGTTTTATCTTTGTCGTGCGTAGATTGGATGCGGATTATATCGCCCCGTCTTTTCTGGACGACATGTTACGGATCGAAACATCGCCGGCGGAGATGAAAAATGCGAGCTTTGACATGAAGCAGGACATTTTCCGCGGACAAGACAAGATATTCACTTTGAATGTCACATTGGTTTGCGTGGGACTGAACAAAAGGCCGGTACGCGTGCCGGATCACCTTAGAAAAGCATTGGGGGCCTGAGAAAATGATTGATGACAGAACCGTAGACGCCGTGGCCGTCGGCCACAGCTTTTCCGGCGATATGTCGATGTGGGGGTTGTTCCTGCAAGCTGACATTGTCGTAAAGCTTGTCATGGTCATGCTGTTTTTTGCTTCCATCTGGTGCTGGGCGATTATTTTTGAAAAGCGCAGCACCCTGCAAAAGCTCAATAAGCGCGCAACCAAGTTCGAAGAAGCATTCTGGTCAGGCGAAACCCTCGACAAGCTTTATCTGCGGGTCAAAAAAAGCAAGCCTGATCCGTTGATCCAGACATTTTGCGCCGGGATGGAAGAATGGAATAACGGCGTTGCGGGGGGCATTCCTGCCAAGGAAAGCCTGCAAGCCAGCCTGCGCCAGCGTGTTGAGCGCGCTATGTCCGGCACGATTAACAAGGAAATGAACAAGCTGGAGCGCGGCATGAGCTTTCTGGCCAGCATCGGATCGACCGCGCCGTTTATCGGGCTGTTCGGTACGGTCTGGGGGATTATGAACAGTTTTACCGCCATCGCCCAAAGCAATAATACCAGTCTGGCGGTCGTCGCGCCGGGGATCGCCGAAGCCTTGTTCGCCACGGCGCTGGGGCTGCTGGCTGCCATTCCGGCGGTGATCGGCTATAATATTTTTTCAAACCGGCTTGACCGTTACGCCGACAGGCTCGACTTGTTCGTCAGTGATTTTTCCGCGATCTTGTCACGCCATCTCGATACGCAGGATGCGGGACAGGAAAAACCCGCAACCGGTAAAAAGGCAGCTTAACGATGGGCGCACAGCTTCAGGGAAAAAGCGGCAGAATAGGGCAGGCAGGCGGGCGCAGCCGTGCCTATCGTCCTATGTCGGAAATCAACGTCACACCTTTTGTCGATGTGATGCTGGTTTTGCTGATTATCTTTATGGCCACAGCGCCGATGCTGACAGCCGGGGTTGCTGTTGACTTGCCGCGTTCGGACGCAGCGCCGATCACCGCCGAAGACAATAAACCGCTGGAGATTACCATCACGCGTGACGGCACAATCTATATCGGCGAGACCGAAGTCCGCCGCGACCGGTTGATCAATCTGCTATCCGCCATGACGAATAATGACCCGGAGCGCCGCATCTTCATTCGCGGCGACCAGACATTAGGATATGGTCAGGTCATGGATGTTCTGGGGGCTTTGAATGGTGCCGGCTTTCGCAAGGTCGCGCTGATTTCCGAGCCGGGCTGATATTCTATCGACCAGCCGTGAAGGAGGTTTTTTCTTGGCGTTCGCACTCAGTCAAAACAGCGATTTTGAATATTATATGAAGGGGCCTTTTGCGGCCTCGGCGCTGTTTCATGTGATCGCGATTATTATTTTGATTGTCGGCCTGCCGCACATGACGCCGCAACTGCCCATAGCACCACAGCCTATCACGGTCGAGCTGGTTGAAATTGACGATATCACCCAGACAAACCGCGTGCCGCAAACAAGGGAGACCCCGCCTGAGCAGCCGCGCCAGACTCAGGAACAACCGCCGCGCCCCGCCCCGCGTATGGATGCCGCAACACCGCCGCGTCCGGCACCGCCCCGCCAGCCGGAGCGCGCCCCGGAACCCGCGCCCGAACCGGCTCCAGAACCAGCGCCTGAGCCGGAATTAGCGCCACCCCAGCCCGAAACACAGGCTGCTGTGCCACCGCCACGGCCAGCACAGCGCCCCCGGCAACGTCCTCCTCCGCAGCAAGCTGAGGAAAAACCAGCCGAAGAAGCCACCCCGCAAGAGGATTTCCAATCCGTCCTGCGGAACCTTATGCCGGATGAAGCCGCCCCCGCGCCGGAAAGCGAAGCCCCCACCGAAGGCGAACGCGCGCCACCGGTCAGCCAGCTTTCATCCCGCATGACCATCAGCGAAATGGACGCGTTGCGGCGACAATTAACACAATGTTGGAGCGTTATGGCCGGTGCGCGCTATGCAGAAGACCTTGTTGTTGATATAAAGCTTTATATGAATCCGGATCGTACCATCCGGTCGGCACGAATAGAGAACCAGATCCGTTACAGTACGGAGCCGTTCTTCCGGGCAGCAGCTGACAGCGCCATGCGCGCCGTTCATCGTTGTGCGCCCCTTGACTTGCCGCCTAACAGGTACGATTTGTGGAAAGAGATTATTGTGCGCTTTGATCCGAGGACCATGTTGTGATGACCAGATTTTTATGCCTTATGCTTTCGGTTTTTATGCTTTTCCCGGCGGTGGCCGCGGCACAGGTGCGTGTTGATGTCACCCAGGGAACGGTCGAGCCTTTGCCGATCGCCATTTCCGAATTTCACACCGAATCGGGAGCTGATTCGACTCTGGCAAAGCGAATGCCGGAAATCATCACGAACAATCTTTCGCGGTCGGGGCTGTTCGAGCCAATGAATCCGCGTGCCTTTATCCAGTCTCCGCAAGCCATCGCCCAGAATGGCGTGCGTTTTGCCGACTGGCGCGCCATCAACGTACAGGCGCTGGTGACCGGGGTCGTCAGCCGTGCCAGTGATGGCCGCACACGTGTGGAGTTCAGGCTATGGGATGTGTTCAGCGAGCAGCAACTCAGCGGCATGGCTTATACCACGACCGAACAAAACTGGCGGCGGATCGCCCATATTATTTCGGATGATATTTACAAGCGCCTGACCGGTGAAGACGGTTATTTCGATTCCCGCATCGTTTACGTATCCGAATCCGGCCCGGCCAATGCGCGTATCAAAAGGCTGGCGATTATGGATCAGGATGGCGCCAATCATCATTATCTGACCGATGGCAGTGCGCTGGTGCTAACCCCGCGCTTTTCTCCGAACCAGCAAATGATCACCTATATGGCTTATCATAACCGCCGGCCACGGGTTTATTTGTATGATATTGATTCCGGTCGCCAACGGGTGTTGGGGGATTTCCCCGGAATGACCTTCGCGCCGCGCTTTTCGCCGGATGGCCGGAAGGTTATCATGAGCATGGCGCGCGATGGCAACAGTGATATCTATACCATGGACATCAACTCGCGCGATTTAACACGGCTGACCAACCATCATGCGATTGATACCAGCCCGTCATACGCGCCTGACGGTCGCCGAATTGTCTTTGAATCCGATCGCGGCGGTACCCAGCAGCTTTATGTCATGAATGCAGATGGCAGTGATCCGAAACGCATCACATTCGGGCAGGGGCGCTATGCCAACCCGGTCTGGTCGCCGCGTGGTGACCTGATCGCCTTTACCCGCATGTATCAAGGTCAGTTTTATATCGGGGTTATTCGTCCGGACGGTTCGGGTGAGCGCCTGATTACCTCCGCCTTTCACGTCGAAGGCCCGACATGGTCGCCCAACGGGCGGGTGCTGTCCTATTTCAAGGAAAGCACGACCGGCGCAAGGGGCGAAGGGCGCAGCGCAAAGCTTTATACGATCGACCTGACCGGATATAACGAGCAACGCCTGTCAACGCCAGCTGACGGATCGGACCCCGCATGGTCACCCATCAACCCGTAACAAAAGGCGCAGCGCCTTGGTGTGGCCGCCCGGCCGGAGATGATCGCTTTTGAACGATAAAATATCATCTTTTTTCCGGAACAAGCTGGCCAAAGCCGGACGGCGGCACAGCTGCCTGAATCTTTTATTGCTGCTGAACTTTCCTGTGACCTTGACCTTATGGCTGGGGCTGGCGCACCTGCTTTATGTTTTATCAAAAGGCAATACGGAATGTGCGCGCCTTGTGATTCATTGCCTGCCGCATGATGATGGCTGGGCGAGTGTTTTTGTGCTCTCGCTTTTCCTGCCGGCCTTATTACTGTCTTTTGTGCTTGTGAATCTTTGTCTGTGGCTTATACCACCTGTAAGAAAGCGTTTAGAGAGCGAAGCAAAAGATCATCTGGGCGCACGTTACGGCGCGGCGCAAAAAGCGCTTTTGAAAAAAATCTTTCTGTTATGTGTGCCTTGTGTGGCGGTCGCCTTGTTTGCCTTACATAAAATGTAAGGTCACGGATATTTTGAAAATTAAAGCACATCCATATCGCGGAAATATGCCACGACTTCACGATATGTATCGCGCTTGAAAGGCACGATCAGATCGGGCACATCGTCCAGCGGCACCCATTGCCAGGCACGAAATTCAGGGTCATCATGAACATGCAGGTCAATATCATGATCAGCGCCGGTGAAGCGTGCCGCGATCCATGTTTGCTCCTGACCGATATAGCGCCCGTTCCACAAGCGCCGGCTTAAATGGGGCGGCAGGTCATAGCGCAGCTTCTTATCCATCACCGCGATAATATCAGCCTTACGCGTGCCTATTTCTTCTTCCATTTCACGGAAAAATGCATCTTCCAGCGTTTCACCATCGTCAATGCCACCCTGTGGTAATTGCCATGCACCGGGCGAATCAATCCGTTCCCCGACAAAAACATTCTTACTTTGGTTGAAAAGCGTAATCCCGACACAAGGACGGTAACTCAGAGCGTGATCAGGCATGTGTTTTTCTTCTTCTTCGCATCGGTCAGCTTTTTAATCTCTCAGGGCAACGCACCCACAGCAGATAACGGAGCAAGATCTAACCCTTTTGCAGGTAGACCGTCAAGCCATTCGAGAACCGTTTGATAGCTGACGGGCAGGGGGCGAATGATGCCGATCGCATAACCACGCTCTTTTGCGATTTGTTCCAGCCGTGCCAAATTCTCTAAAATATCGGCCTGTGCCTGATGATCCATATCCAGCCACAGATCAACCGTCCCGTAAGGCATATTATGGCCGGATGCCATGCTTGCAAGGGTCTGGTTGCGGCTGGTATTGCCGTCAATCATCCCAAGACCGCGACTGAAAATCATGCCTGCGGGGGGTCTGAAATCCGCGCCGGTGCGCATAAAGACTGAGCTGTGGTCACTGACAACCCCGGCATAGCCTGTGGCTCCGCCAAGCACATTCAGCAGCTTTTGTATATTCTCGCTCTCGGCAACATTGACCAGCAACGTATCCATACCGGGATCTTCCAACGGATAATTGTCGGTCTCTGTCGGCAGTTTCAGCCATATTTCATGGCCGCGCGCGCGCGCTTCGGCAACCCACAAATCGGTTTCTTCGGCATAGGGGGAAAGTATAAGGGATATCGAAGATGGCATCGTCCGCAGCGCCGATTCAGACGCCGTGCGGGAAAGGCCGTAACCGTCTATGGCCAGTGCAATATAAGGACGACCGGCGCGCGCCTGATAAGGGCGACGATAAGCTTCGAAAGCGCTCATCCCGTCCGATGTACGAATGACCGGCAAAATGCCGTTTGCCGTCCGTTCATAAAGCCCGGCAAGCGGCGCTTCCGGCAATGATTGCTGCTGATCCACAGATGGTGATTCTTCCGGTTGGCGGGCAGCTATCTCCGGCGGCGGCGCTTCTTCCCTTTCGGTGGATGTAGTGACCTCTGGCGGCGGGTCAATGGGGATATCAACACCATCAATCAAAACCGTCAGGGACGGCATACGCGCTTGCTGTTTTTCCCTGAACGAGTCCTGTTGCAGGATGATAAAAACAGCCAAAAGCGCGTATATAGCCAAAATAACAGCCATGCCACGGGCAAAAGCACGCAGGGAAAAATAGTGCCTGATTTTTTCAATGATCAAGCTTTTCTCCTTTATTCATCCGGCTGGTCTGCAGGCTGCTCGGGCTGATCCTTATAGGGAGCCTTGCCGAATAGCGCAATCCCGCGGATCAGGTCAACCGCCCGCGCCCGCTGGAAGTCAAAGGGTCTTTCCTCCGCAGCTTCGCCATTTTCAGCTTCCGGGTCAGGCTCTTGTCGTTGTGGCGCATTACCGCGATCCAGCGCCCCGCGCAGATCAGCTTCTTGATGGCGGCGCATGCTGATTTGCTCCAGCCGTGCCTGTTCGACAACAATATCAGGGTCAATGCCCTTGGCCTGAATCGACCGCCCCGACGGCGTATAATAACGCGCCGTCGTTAGGCGCATCGCGCCATGGCCGGGCAGCGGAATAACCGTCTGTACCGAGCCTTTACCAAAGGACGGCGTGCCCATCACCACAGCGCGCCGATGATCCTGTAACGCACCGGCAACGATTTCCGATGCAGAGGCAGAACCGCTATTGATCAGGACGACAATCGGCATGCCGTCAGTAATATCGCCGGGATTCGCATTATCGCGTTTAATATCACGCTCATGACGACCGCGAGTCGAGACAATCTCGCCGCGATCCAAAAACGCATCAGTGACCGAGATAGCTTGATCCAAAAGCCCACCGGGATTATTGCGTAAATCAAGAACCAGCCCGGCAAGGGAATCTCCCAGCTCATCCTTGATTGCCTTGAAAGCGTCGATCACGCCCGTATCGGTATTTTGGTTGAATGTTGTCACCCGAATATAGCCAACGCTGTCTTCCAGAATTTCATGGCGCACGGAACGGATCCGGATCACATCACGAATAATCTTGATATCAATCGGCTCGGCGACATTTTCACGCCGGATCGTGATTTTGATCTCGGTACCGACACGGCCACGCATCTTTTCAACAGCCTCGTTCAGGTTCATCCCCAAAACAGCTTCGCCGTCAAGGTGAGTGATGTAATCACCGGCCATCACACCGGCATTATAAGCTGGCGTATCATCAATCGGGGACACGACCTTTACAAAACCGTTTTCCATTGTGACTTCGATCCCCAGACCGCCAAATTCGCCGCGTGTCTGAACGCGCATTTCCTCAAAGTCCTTTTCATCCAGATAGGCCGAATGCGGATCAAGACTGATCAGCATGCCGTTAATCGCATGCTTGATCATTTCTTCGTCAGTGATTTCCTCGACATACTGGCTGCGGACACGTTCAAACACATCCCCGAACAGATTAAGCTGGCGGTATGTATCGCTGACGCTTTTGATTTCGGTTTGCCCTGCCGTGCGCGGTTCATCAGCCGTGGCGGGCGCAGCAAAAAACGACAGCGCAACCACGCAAACCATCATCAGGCCAATAGTAACATAAGTCTTGATAGGCATTGTTTATTCCCTTGTCAGCTTTTAAGGTCGGTCAGTCTTTGTGCAGGGTTAACAGGCTGTCCCCAGTAACGCAACTCATAATATAGCGCCGGAGCCGTCCCGCGAGAAGAGGAAACCGGTAATTTTCCAATCGGTTCACCGGCATTCAGCGTCTGTCCGGTCAGCGCATCAACCCTGTCCAGCCCCGCAATCAGGCTGTGATAACCGTCCCGGTGTTCGATGATCACCATATTGCGGTAATTTTGAAAAGAACCGGAAAAACGAACAATCCCGCCCATCGGTGCCACGACCAGTGCCTGCGGTGCAGCTTCGATCGTAATGCCCTTGGTCGCCGCGCCGATCGCGTCAATATCGCCATAAGACGCCACCAGATAGCCCGCGACCGGCAAACGCGCTTGTCCGGTGCCGGGCATAACGGCACGCCTTGTGCCGGAAGGGGAGGCCTGTGGAGCCCGGCGGGCGGCAGCAGCCTGTCTTTGTGCTTCGCGCGCTCTTTCTTCTTCGAGCTTTTCCAGTAATTGCTGAAGCGATGCCGATTCACGGGTCAGGCGATCAATCGTTTGTTGCGAGACGACAATATCCGACCGGGTGCGTTCATAAAGCGTTTGTCGCCGCGCCACCAGCCTTTCATTCTCGGCGCGGCGCTTTTCCAGTAACTCACCGGTTTGTATGGCGGCGGCACGATCCTGGCGCAATGTTGTTTTGATCTCCGCAAGGCGGGTCAGATCGCGGTTCAGAGACTCCGCCCGATTATGCAACGCCGGTAATGTCCCGCGCAGCAACATGGCCGATTGCGCGGTTTGTAGCGGCGCGCCCGGCCTGACAATCAGCGCATCAGGCGGCACACGGCGCATCCGTTCCAGCGCCAGAACAAGATCGGCAATATGCCCGAAATCCTGCTCAAGCCGTTCGGTCAGTTCTTGCTCCTCGGCAGAGAGCGTCCGGATCCGGCCTTCAAGCTGCCTCAGCCTTTCCTGATTATCCTGAATTTGCGACGCAAGGCGCACCAGTGACGCCCGCGTTTCTTCGAGTTCTTTTTCGATATCGGCCAGCCGGGTTTCAAGATCGCGGCGCTGGCTTTCTTCTTCAGCAATACATTTTTGCATCGTTTCAAGCGATACATCTTTGGGCGGCGGCAAAGGCGGGGTATTTTGCGCCATTACCGCGCCGGAAGCCAACACCCCCGCACAAAAAAGCCCTGTAAAGAACAGATAGAAACGCCGCATGGCACTACTCACGATGATAAGGGTGACCGGCATTGATTTGCCGCGCCCGGTAAAGCTGTTCGACCAGCATAATACGAACCAGCATGTGAGGCCAAGTCTGCACACCGAAAGAAAGCAGGAAATCGGCTCTTTTTTTGAGATTTTCATCCAGCCCGTCAGCACCGCCAATCACAAATTGTACCGGCTGCCGCGTATCGGCGGCAAGTTCCTGAATTTTTGCAGAAAAATCCGTGCTTTTAAGGCTTTTTCCGCGCTCGTCCAGCGCGATAACATAGGCATTATCCTTGATTTTTTCGCTGAGTTTCTGATTGATGTCGGCGGCATTGCGCCCGTCAATTTCATGAAGCAAAAAAGACATATCCCGCATGTCCCGCATGCGGGCGGCATAGGTATCATAAAGCGCGCACAACGCCTTATCTTTCATTTTTCCTGCCGCGATGATTTCGATCCTGAGCATAAGGCCACTATAATGCAGCCTGCGCCTTCATCCAATGAAATAACCGGCAAAAGAAAAAAGGGTCAGGCAACCGGCCTTGTCGAGTGTTGGCGCTCGCCGGCCATATCCATTTTCCACATTTTTTCGATATTGTAGAAATCCCGCACTTCCGGCCTGAACAGATGCACGACCACATCGCCCGCATCCAGTATCACCCAGTTACACAGATCCATTCCTTCAATGCGAATCTCCTGCACGCCCATGGCTTTCAGCCTGTCCCGCAGCTTTTCCGCAAGCGCCGCGACATGTCTTGCCGACGTGCCGGTTGCGACGATCATATAGTCAGCTATGGCCGTTTGACCTTTCAGATCAATGATCCTGATATCTTCGGCCTTATCAGAATCCAGCGATTCTTCTGAAACCGCCTTCAACTGCTCCGGCGTCAAAACGCCGCTTTCATATGTTTTTAAAATGGCTGTTATCTCCTTCGTTCGGGTTTTTGCAATATGGCATTCCGCAAGCGCTGCCCGCCACAGCTACGCGCACATCATAGATCAACGATGTAGGGTAAAAGAGGAGCGTTACCTGCCTTAACAATGCCAAGTAACCTCCAGATGATTTATGAACAAGCAAAATGCCAAACTCATATCTCCATTTTACCGCGTTTATAACCATGGCGCAAGATATGCGGTTATCATGCATCATGCGACGCCGCGCGCAGGGTGGTGGATGATATGTTCAGCAAATGGTTTTGTAATATCCAGTATGTCGTGCGCGGCACAAGCGGCACCGCCCGCGGAGAGCGGATGAAATGGTTATCCTGCTCGCCCAGCATGCGGAGCGGACATCCTTTAATAAGGCTTTGTGCGGGTGGGCGGGCAATATAAGCCATTGCCACATGATCGGGGATAAAACGCCAGTTATGCCAGCGATGAATCGTCAAGGCATTATCCATCCCGGCCAGCCAGACAAAATCGGTCGCCGGAAAATGCATCCCCAGCCCGCGAATGGTTTCCCATGTCTGGTTAACGCCAAGCCGGTTTTCTATATCACTGACAACGATATAAGGAGAGCGAACCAGCCGCCGGCAAGCCTCATAACGATCTTCAAAAGAGCGTGTTGCTTTTGATTTCAGAGGATTTTGCGGGGTCACCAGCCACCAGATAACATCGAGCTTTAAAGCTCTGTGAGCGCACAGGCTGGCATGAATATGGCCGCTATGAGGAGGATTGAAAGAGCCACCCAAAAGCCCGACCCGCAACCCGGCCCAACGTGCACCGTCATACAGGTGAGGAGGAGGATAAAGCAATAAATCAGCCTTTTTTGCCGCCAATAGCCTTAATCGACTCGTCTATCAGATTTTCGTTTGTCTTTTTGTTCATCTGCGCGGCGATTGTTTCGGTCGTGGCCTTGATCGCCAGATCGGCCGCGTAAGCGCGGATATCATTCACAGCATTTTCTTCCATACGCTTGAGGCGCTCCTGAAGCTGGGCTTCGCGGCGCTTGGCAAGCTCTTTCAGGTCTTTTTCAGCCTGTTTTTTAATTTCTTCGGCATGGGTTTTTGCCGTTTCTATGATCTGCTTTGCCTCTTTATCGGCATCACGCTGCTTACGCTGATATTGCGCCAGAAGCTCCTTGGCTTCGATTCTCAGGCTCTCGGCAGTATCAATATCCTGACGGATTTTCTCGATCCGCCCGTCCAGAGCCGCCAAAAGAGCCGTCTTTCCAAAGCGAAAAGCGATATAAACGAAAATCACGAAGGAGATCAAAACCCATATATCTGTGCTTTGCATCAAATCCATCAGGCGGCCTCTTTTTTGTTGATGTCCTGCAGCAACGCCTCGACATATTTAACATCCGTTGCAATGCCGACAATCTTGTGCGTTGCTTCCGCCGCAACCTCGGCAGCGATCATATTCATGCTTTGCATCGCTTCGGCCTTTGCTTTGGTGATGCTCTTCTCCAGTGCCAGCGTGTCGCTTTCCACGTTTTTACGAAAATCGGCAGCCTGCTTTTCAGCTTTTTGCTTCATTTTATCCTGAACCATAGCGAACGCCTTGGCAGCATCCGCCTTTGCCTGCTCCAGATTTTGTTCATATTTAGCTTGAACAGATTCTGCTTCTTCCTTGAATTTCTTAGCAGTTTCATAATCAGAGTCTACCTGAGAGCGCCTGTTTTCAATTGTACTCGACAGGTCAGGAAGAATCTTTTTGGAGAAAAAGACATACAGAAACACAAAGCTCACCGCCAGCCAGAAAAGCTGGCTGGGGAAGGTGCTGATATCGAATTGAGGCAATCCCGCTTCGGAAGGCTCAGCAGCCCATGACGCAGCAGATGAAAGAAACATGATTGTTCCTGTCAAAACAGCGACATAAAAGCCATGATAGTCGGTCTTCTTCATCGGGCGCCCCAATAAACGATATTAATCAGTATCACGATGTTCCTTAGAATATGAACAGGATCATCAAGGAAATCAGAAGCACGAAAATAGCCAGCGCTTCGGTCAGAGCAAAGATAATGAAGAATCTTTTATTCAAAAGATCTGCAGAATTCGGGTTACG
>SKGD01000029.1 GCA_007117665.1 Alphaproteobacteria bacterium | reverse complement strand
ATGGCGCGAGCGACGGGACTTGAACCCGCGACCTCCGGCGTGACAGGCCGGCGTTCTAACCAACTGAACTACGCCCGCATCGGTTAGTGGAATGTTAGTAGCGAATAATAGACCCGCCTGTCAATCTCTATTCGGCTCAAAACCCCGTTTTTTTTATGCGGCGAGCATCTCGTCCGATGTTTTAAACGGCATATTCAGTGACTCCGCAACGCTTTGGCAGGTAATTTCCCCACGGCAGACATTCAGCCCGCTTCGCAATGAAGGATCAGCCATCAGCGCTTCTTTCCAGCCTTTATCGGCAATTTTCAGCCCGTAAGGCAAAACCGCATGATTGAGCGCCAGCGCAGACGATAACGGTACCGCGCCGGGCATGTTCGCCACGCAATAATGCACAACGCCGTCAACCACATAAACCGGGTCGCCGTGCGTTGTCGGTTTGCTGGTTTCAAAACAACCGCCCTGATCAATTGCGATATCCACAATGACCGTTCCCGGCGCCATCGTTTTAAGCATCTCCCGCGTGACCAGCTTCGGTGCAGACGCGCAGGGAATCAAGACTGCTCCGATAATCAGATCCATATCCGGCGCGGTTTTTTCGATAAAGTCAGCGCTGGAATAAACGACATTTGCCTGACCGGCAAAATAATCATCCAGAAAGCGCAGCCGATCGTGGTCACGATCCAAAATAGTGACATCCGCCCCCATCCCGACAGCCACTCTGGCAGCGTTAAAACCGGCAACACCGCCGCCGATCACCATCACACGAGCAGGCAAAACTCCCGGCACACCGCACATTAAGCGTCCCGTGCCGCCAAGATGCTTTTGCAGGTAATGCGCCCCGACAATCGTCCCCAAACGCCCGGCAACTTCGCTCATCGGCGCCAAAAGAGGCAGCCCCTTGCCGTCCTTTCCGGTGATCGTTTCATAAGCAATCGCTACAGCCCCCGACTTCACGAGTCCTTCCACCTGTACCGGGTCAGCCGCCAAATGCAAATAAGTGAACAATATCTGATCCGGGCGCAACATAGCGCATTCTTGTGGCTGCGGTTCCTTGACCTTAACGATCATATCGGCTTCAGCGAAAATGTCCGCTGCGCTTTGGCGAATCTCCGCGCCGGCCTCTTTGTAATCATCGTCGGAAAAATTAATCCCCGCCCCGGCACCGGTCTCGACAATCACCTTGTGCCCGCGATTGACATACTCCCGCACCGAAGACGGAACCAGCCCCACACGATGCTCCTGCGCCTTGATTTCCTTTGGACAGCCAACGATCATTTCATGCTCCCTTACGTCATAAGCTCAACAGAATCCCTTGTAACTTCTATAAGGAGACATAGCAATGCGCAGCGCAAAAAAAATGCGCAAAAAAAACAAAAACATGAACGAAGGAAATATGGTGGGCGGTGACGGGCTCGAACCGCCGACCCTCTCGGTGTAAACGAGATGCTCTCCCAACTGAGCTAACCGCCCTTGTGACAAGGTTATAAGGGTATAGCCTGACTGGCTTTGAATTTCAACCAATAAAGCAAAGAAAAACGACCCCGTAAAAGGGGTCGTTTAAAAATCATCTAAACCGAACAAGAAATTACTTGTTTACAGCTTCTTTCAGCTCTTTACCGGCTTTGAATTTCGGCTGCTTCGAAGCAGGAATGTTGATCTTTTCGCCTGTGCGCGGGTTACGACCTTGTGTCGCCGCACGCTTTGCAACAGCAAACGTACCAAAACCAACCAGACGAACTTCGCCGCCTTTTTTCAGTGTTGTTTTGATCGTGTCGAAAATTGCTTCAACAGCAGCTTGTGCTTTTGTTTTCGGCAGATCAGCTTTTTTTGCTACTTCACTTACAAGTTCTTGTTTGTTCATGGGAAAACCCCTTTTCCTTAAAGTTGACATTATATAGTCATGATTAAACTGCTAAAGACCCTTTGAAAGAATCTGTAGCGAAGGAAGCATTAATGTGGCTAACCCCAGTGTCACCAATGATTCCAACGAATCATTTATACGATGAATCCCATGCCAACTCAATGGCGAATTACATCTTCGCCCTTGTTTTCTGCTGTTTTCGGGGGAATTTGGTCGATTTTTTCACTTTTTTCGTCCGAAATCGCGGTCGGAAGCCTTACCAAAGCCTGTGACAGCACTTCCTCGATGGTTCTGACCGGGATGATCTCAAGCCCTTTTTTGACATTTGCCGGCACATCCGCAAGATCTTTTTCATTGTCCTGCGGGATCAGAACGGTTTTGATCCCGGCGCGAAGTGCCGCCAGAAGCTTTTCTTTCAGCCCGCCAATCGCCGTCACATGGCCGCGCAGATTGATCTCGCCTGTCATAGCGACATCCTTGCGAATTTCAATACCGGTCAACACCGATATGATCGCCGTCATCATCGCTGCGCCGGCGGACGGGCCGTCTTTGGGCGTTGCGCCTTCGGGCACGTGGACATGCAGGCTAAGTTTGTTCAGCTCTTCATAATCAAGACCAAACTGCCGGGCGCGCGATTTAATAAGCATTTCCGCGACGGTGATGGATTCTTTCATCACATCTTTAATGTTGCCGGTCATGGAAACCTTGGCGTCCTTGCCCGGCATGGTGACGGCTTCGATCGACAGCATATCACCGCCAAACTCGGTATAGGCAAGGCCGTTTACCACGCCGATTCTATCGATATCCTCAATCTCGCCATAGCGGAACTTCCGTACCCCGGCATATTTCTCGATATTGTTCAGCGTAATATGGACACGCTTTTTACCCTTCATCAGGATATCCTTGATCGCCTTGCGGCACAGATTCGAGATTTCACGCTCCAGATTCCTGACCCCGGCTTCGCGCGTATAATAACGAATCAAATGACGAACCGCCGGATCATTAATCGAAAACTCGCCCTTTTTCAGCCCCGCCGCTTCCATTTGCTTACGCAGCAGATGCGTCTTAACGATCTGGAGCTTTTCATCTTCGGTATAGCCCGAAATCCGGATGATCTCCATCCGGTCGAGCAGCGGGCGCGGCATGGTCGCGGTCGTGTTTGCCGTACAGACAAACATCACATCGGACAAATCGTAATCAACCTCCAGATAATGATCCTGGAATGTTGCGTTTTGTTCAGGATCCAGCACCTCCAGCAGCGCCGAGCTTGGGTCGCCCCGCCAGTCAGAGCCAAGCTTATCAATCTCGTCCAGCAGGAAGAACGGGTTGCTGGCTCCGGCTTTTTTCATGCCCTGCAGGATCTTCCCCGGCATCGCACCGATATAGGTACGGCGATGGCCGCGAATTTCGCTTTCATCTCGCACGCCGCCCAGTGACATGCGAACGAATTTACGGTTTGTCGCCGCCGCAATGGATTGCCCCAGCGATGTCTTGCCCACGCCCGGCGGGCCGACAAGACACAAAATCGACCCTTTGACCTTTTTGGTGCGGGTCTGGACAGCCAGATATTCAAGAATGCGCTCCTTGACCTTTTCCAGCCCGTAATGATCCCGGTCCAGAACCTTCTTGGCTGCCTTGAGATCATGCCTGACTTTGGTCGGCTTCCGCCACGGAACCGACAACATCCAATCCAGATAATTCCTGACGACCGTTGCTTCGGCTGACATCGGGCTCATCTGGCGCAGTTTTTTGAGTTCCTGATTGGATTTATCCAGCGCCTCTTTGGAGAGTTTTGTTTTCTCGATTTTCTTTGAAAGCTCTTCAAGCTCGTCCCAGCCCTCGCCGGAATCGCCAAGCTCTTTTTGGATCGCCTTCATTTGTTCATTCAGATAGTAATCGCGCTGGGTTTTCTCCATCTGGCGCTTAACGCGGTTCCGCACGCGCTTTTCGATCTGCATGACGCCGATCTCGCCTTCCATAAAGCCGTATATTTTTTCCAGCCGTTCAAACGGATCGCTCAGCGCCAGCAGATCCTGCTTATCCTCAATCTTCAGCGACAAATGCGCCGCGATCGTATCTGCCAGTTTGGAAGGCTCCTCGATCTGATTCAGCGAAACCGTCACTTCGGGCGGGATTTTCTTATTCAGCTTCACATATTGCTCAAACTGGGTGAGGACAGCCCGCCCCAGCGCCTTGACTTCGTCCGGCCGCGCGGATGAGTCATCAGAGACATCGGCAATATCGGCCTCAAGATAGGTTTTATCGCCATAAGCCTGTTTAATCCTGACCCGGCGACCGCCTTCGACCAGAACCTTTACCGTGCCGTCCGGCAGCTTCAAAAGCTGTAAAATTGTCCCCAGCGTTCCGGTTTCAAACAAATCATCCGGCATCGGATCATCTACGGAGGGTGATTTTTGAGTCACAAGCAAAATTTGCTTGTCGGACATCATCACATGCTCCAGCGCCTGAACCGATCTCTCGCGCCCGACAAATAGCGGCACGATCATGTGGGGAAAAACAACAATGTCACGCAACGGCAACACAGCCAGACGCTTTTCCTGTGATGAGTCTCCTAACATACTCTTTCTTATCCTTTCACGGCGATGGATGGCTCTTATGAACCGGCACGACCATGCTATAACATAACAGTTAACAGCTTATTGCCGGGACGCCCCTATGGCCGGTTTTATCTATCCCGTACGATTAACAATGTGGAACAACACCGGACAAAATCAAGGCGCGCCGGATCAAAGGACAACAAGCCACATACGGCCGCACGTTCCCTTACTTATCGCCTTTTTTGCTGTCTTTATCTTCGGTTTCCGACCGTTGTTCGGCGACATCGTCAATCAGGCCAAAGGCCTTGGCTTCTTTGGAAGACATGAAATTATCACGATCCATCGCTTTTTCGATAACGCTCAGCTTTTGCCCGGTATGTCTGACATAGATATCATTCAGCTTCGCCCGTAAACGCAATATTTCCTTGGCCTGGATCTCGATATCAGAAGCCTGCCCCTGAGCCCCGCCATGCGGCTGGTGGATCATAATACGCGAATGCGGCAGGGCATAACGCTTACCCGGCGCACCGGCCGCCAGCAACAAAGACCCCATAGATGCGGCCTGACCGATGCAGACCGTCGAAACGTCGGGCTTGATATATTGCATGGTGTCATACATCGCCAGACCTGACGTCACCACGCCGCCCGGCGAATTAATATAAAAAGAGATATCCTTCTTCGGGTTTTCCGACTCCAAAAACAGGAGCTGGGCGCAGATCAAGCTGGAAACCTGATCATTCACTTCCCCGGTCAGGAAAATAATACGCTCTTTCAGCAAGCGTGAATAAATATCAAAGGCGCGCTCACCGCGGTTTGTCTGCTCGATAACGGTCGGGACAAGGTAGCTCTGGAAAGCTTCTACGGGATGACGTTCGCTCATAATCACATACTTCTCTTCGTTGGTTTGGGTCTTGGTTGGTTTTGCTTAGCTTTACTTCATTGATTTTGTTTTCGTGGCACTAGGAGGTTTGCCCTCCGGGAGACTCGATACAAACAAACCGTATCCTGAGGACACGGTTTGTTCAAGATCATTTCTATAGTTAGCAACGGCTATTTTTCTGATTTTTTCGTGCCGCCTGCCTTTTTGGCTGTTGTCTTTTTAGCCGCACCGGATGATTTCGGCTTGGCGTCTGATTTGGCTGCCGCCGATCCGGACGCTTTTTTAGCCGATGATTTCGCGCCTTTTTTCTTACCGAGATAAGATTCTTCCTCTTCTTCGGCGGTCAATTCATCCAAGGCGACCGATTTTTCAGTCACGCTGGCAAGTTCGAGGATGAAATCGACAACCTTGTCCTCAAATACCGGCGCGCGCAAAGCTTCCAGCGCTTGTCTGTTGCTCTTGTAATATTCAAAGACCTGCGCTTCCTGTCCCGGATAGCGTTGGGCTTCATTGATAACAGCACGCTGCATTTCATGATCGGTGATCTGAATATTATTCGACCGGCCGACTTCGGACAGGATCATACCCAGACGAACACGGCGTGCGGCGATCGCATCCAGCTCCTCTTCCTCGTCCTTGCTCAGCTCCAGCTTGCCGTCTTTGACCTGATCGGGGCGCTCGATCGAAATTTGCTGGCGGATGCTGTCCATTTCAAGGCTCAGCATGCCGGCAGGGATCTCGAAATCATGCGCATCGTCCAGAGAATCCAGCAGGCTCCGCTTCAGCTTAAGACGCGAAATCTGGTCATATTCTGACTGAATTTGCTTTTCCACCAGTTCTTTCAGCGCCTTAAGACTCTCCAGCCCCAGATTTTTAGCAAAATCATCGTCCAGCGTCGTATCGGTCATCTCACGGACTTCTTCGACCTCGACATCGAAAATCGCATCACGGCCAGCCAGTTCTTCAGCCTGATAGTCTTTCGGGAAGGACACAGTGACCTCAACCTTGTCACCGGCCTTGCTGCCGACCAGTTGATCCTCGAAGCCGGGGATGAACTGGTTGCTGCCAAGCTCCAGATGGTGACCATGCGCGTGCATGCCCGGATGTTCTTTATTGTCGTCCTTCGTGCGACCGTGAAAATCGATCACAACAATATCGCCTTTTTTCGCTTCGCGGCTTACCGGCACGCTGCCACGATTTTGCGAGGCAATTTTCTCCAGCGCTTCATCGACAGCTTTCTTGTCAGCCTTAGCGACGGGCTTTTCAAGCTTCAGGCTCTTCAGATCCATCACCTTGAAATCCGGCAAAATCTCAACCGCCATCGAGTAAACCAGATCCTTGCCTTCATCAAATTCCTTAACTTCAATTTTTGGCTGAAGCGCAGGACGTATCTTTTTATCGTTCAAGGCTTTTTGCGTACTGTCATTGACAGCTGTTTCCAGCACTTCACCCAGCACGGCCTTACCGTAACGCTGCTTCAGCAGAGCCAGCGGCACCTTGCCGGGGCGAAAGCCCGGAAGCTTCATCGTCTTGCCGTATTCGGCCAGCTTCGCTTCGACATGTTTATCAATATCGCCAGCCTTGACCGTAATTTCCAGTTCAACGCTCAAGCCTTCGTTTTTTAATTCTTTAACCTGCATATCTGCCTTAACCTTATATGTGAATGACGTCATCCCCCTTTATCTAACGCTTTGCAGCGCGTCTGTAAAGGGTGGTGCGGATGGAGGGACTTGAACCCCCACGGGTCTCCCCGCCAGAACCTAAATCTGGTGCGTCTACCAATTTCGCCACATCCGCATAATTCAGGAATGCTATTCAAAAGCAGATCACCGGAGGAATTTCAAGCGAAATCACGCAACACAGACGGAATTCCCTCGATAATATCCGGCGCGACCAATCCCGGCCCCTTGCGCGATGCCGACTCGCCATGGATCCAGCTCGCCGCGCAGGCCGCATCAAACGTTGCAACGCCTTGGGCGGCAAAGCCCGCAATCATCCCCGCCAGCACATCCCCTGCCCCGGCTGTCGCCAGCCACGGCGTTGCGTGAATATTCACGACCGGCATTTTATCGTGCCGGGCGATAATCGTCTCGGCACCTTTCAGCAAAATCACTGCCCCGGCACGCGCCGCCGCCGCCATGGCACGATCGAACTTATGGCCGTCCAGATCGGGGAACAGCCTTGTAAACTCCCCTTCATGCGGGGTGAGCACGCAATTTTCATGCAGCGCGTCCAGCAAGCGCGCCGCCTCCCCTTCAAAACAGCTCAGCGCATCAGCATCCAGCACAACCGCCTTGCCGGTCGCCAACGTCTCAAGAACCGCTTTCTGCAGGCCGCGCCGGTCATCCAGCCCCGCCCCCGGCCCCAAAACCGCGACATTACGGCGCGCATCCGATAAATGCGCGGCAAACCCGGCGACCCCGCCCGATAATGATTCCACCATAATGTGCGGCGCGCCTTTTTTATAAATAGCGGCAGAATCCGCATCCGCCGCAACAGTACATAGCCCCGCCCCCGTCCGCATACAGCTTTCCGAAGCCATCCGCCCCGCGCCGGTCATTTGCGCCCCGCCCAGAACCACAACGTGGCCGCGCTCATATTTATGGCTTTCCTGACCGGGGCGCGGCAACAAAGACGCCCACAGGCAAGGGTCGTTTTCAAAAGCCGTTGCGCCGGTCTGTGTCATGATATCCGGCGCAATCCCGATATCATGCACGCTGACATAACCGCATAAAGATCGCGCCGGCGTAAATAAATGCGCCATTTTTTTACGAAAAAACGTGACACTATGCTGCGCCTGCAGCGTGTACGGGTCGGCCTCGCCCCGGTCGCCATAAACGCCACTGGGTACGTCAACTGCAATGACCGGCCATTTTTTTTGTCCAACAGCCGCGAAAATATCCGTCACCGGCGGCGCCAGAGCGCCCCGAAACCCTGTCCCGAAAACCGCATCGACCACGACCGTTTCATCCGGCAAAGCCGCGAGTGCCTGCGGGTCAAATGCGCCGCTTTTGCCGCCCCAATGACGCCGCGCCCGGGCTGCGTCGCCGTGCAGCCGCCAATTTCGCCCTGTCGCCAGCACAGTCACCTGACGCCCGGCTTGCGCCAAAAGCGACGCGGCAATATAGCCGTCTCCACCATTATTCCCCGCGCCGCATAAAATCAGGACATGATGGTGCGGATACAGCTCCTCTACCTTATTGGCCACGCTTTGCCCTGCCGCCAGCATCAGGTCAAACCCCGCCGTGCCTGCCTTGATCGCCGCGCGGTCGGCGGCAATCATCTGCTCCACGCTCACAACAGCGCTATCAAAACGTTCCTGCGCCGGATCCCGGCGGTCTGTCTCCTGATTCTGCAATCCCAAAAGCGTCATAGCGGCCTTGTGTTTCATCCGGCCGGTTTACATGTGACAACCGGCGCAATTTCTTTCCCAGCCCATCATATTGCATCCCGCCGGCGACGCAAGAGGCGTCACAGACCGGCTATAAAAAAGAAAGTGGGGCATATCCGGGAAAGCAGCGGGGATGACGGACAATGTAGCGGGGATGACAAAAAACTCTCCCCCTGCCATGCCCGCCTTGCCAGTCCCCCGAAGCCTTGGCGTAGGAGAAGATGAGGGCCTCTGGTGAAATGATGGCAGCAGTGGGCGAGATAACCGGCACGGTTATGTCCGAACACCTGTGAACGTGGCTAAAAAAGTGGCACTGACGGGGTTCAAATCGAATGATTAAGCCCTTGTAACAAAAAAGATTAGAGCAAGATAATCCTTCTTTCTGCCCCCATAAATGCCCCCTTAAAAAAGCACTGCAATTATCATCCAGATAAAAATGCAAGCCTTGAACGTTGCATTTTACACTCTCTTTCTCTAAAAGCAAACTTGGCTTGTTCGTATTGAACAGGCTGGGGCTTTTCATCCCCTGCAAACGCGGCAAAGACACTGCCGGAAATGTGTCGCTACTCAGCCTTGGCTGGGTGGCGATTGCCATGTCCAAGGCGCAAGCCCAAAAGCATCGCGCCGTCTCGTTTGTACGGATGAAAACACCCAGTCGCCAGAGTCGGACAAACTCTGGTGGCTTTCCGTTTGAAATGAAACAGGGAGTTTTCAAAATGCGTAAAATTTATATCACAGTCGCCTTTACCGGATTTTTGCTTTCAGGTTGCGCTTCTGTCGTAACAGGACAGAATCAAAGCCTTGCCGTTGATAGCAGCCCATCAGGGGCACAATGCACTTTGACCAATGACAAGGGCACATGGTTTGTCAATCAAACGCCAGGAACAGTGACTGTCACCCGCGCATACAGCGATATGAGCGTTAAATGTTCCAAAGGCAACAAGTCAGGTCTGACAAATGTTTCATCTACCACAAAGGCAATGGCGTTTGGAAATGTCCTCGCCGGAGGCATCATTGGTGCTGCTGTAGATATGAGCACAGGCGCAGCCTATGACTATCCCTCCCCAATCATGGTGCAGTTGCAATGAGAAACACCTTTGCGGCTTTCATTTTAAGCCTGCCTTTATATGTCTATGATCTTCGTGTTTGTGGTGAACAGCAATGGAAATAGAGAGCAAAAGTAAAAGGGCAGCTGTGTTCAATTCCCTATTGGGTTTTTCATTTGAAGTATTGATAGCCGCTGTAATTACCATCTCATTTGGCCAGGGATTTTTTATATTTTTATTAATTTTGGCCGGTCTTTACATTTTGTATTTTTTGGTTTGGTTAAAAAAATCAATTTGGCTTTGGGTTATGTATTTTTTGCAAGTCAAAAAGCGTTTGTCATTGGAATTTGAGAAGGTTTTGAGGAAAGGGAATTTTCCAGAGCCGCCTGATTATATTGAATCTCCAGATGATTATTTTGCAAGGATCGTAGACAATAAAAATCTGGACGATGATGTGAGAACCGGCGCTGCCGTGTGGTTCGGCTATTTAATGTATCCGAGGGAAAATTTAAAATTTCAGGAACGTGTGAAGTATGCTTTGGCCTGGGAAAGTGCCATTCAAGCTTACAAGGAATCATTTTCAACTAGAGAGTCTTCACAGGGTTATCAGGGTCAGAGCAATGAAAAATATGGTTAGCATGAAAATAGCATTCCCTTTTGCTTTGGCCTGCCTTCTGGCAATTCTATATCTCTCAACTGGCCCGGTTTTCGCGCAAGACAGAAACAATGCAATTAATACACAGGGGCTAGTGACGGTCTGTCTTGCAGAAATGGTGGCTGTTGAAAACGGAGAAAGCATTTTCGATGAAATGTTCTGTCATGGCTATCTGCAAGCCGTACACGATTCTTTTTATGATGGATTGGAAGGGGCTATGCCCCGTAAAATTTGTGTCCCGGATGGTGTAACAAGGAAAATGCTGGCGCATTTATTCACAAGCACAGCCTTAGCTATAATTAAGAACGACCCTGAAATGGCGGACAGCCATGCATCTTCTACTGCTTATGCTGTATTTACCAGTGCATATCCCTGCCCGGAGTAGCGAAGAAATCAACGCTCATCCTCCCAGCATCTGCATACCCTCCTTTTCCTTAGCAACATCTTCCGGCTCCGCCTCCGGCAACATATCCTCAAAAAATTTTATCCCCTCATGCTCCAACGGGGCAGTAAATTTCCGCATAACATCGGGATCAATCCCCTGTACCTCCAGAGTTTCACGCCATGCGGCCCGGACATTGGCGATTTTTTGCAAAAACACCTGTAAAGTATCATCATGTTCCATGATAACGGCAAGCAATGTGCCAATGAGATAGCCCCTTATGTCTGATTCTATCGCTACGCTCATGGCCACAAGATGTATCATCATATCGGTATAAGCAGCATCGGCCTGCGTATAGGTTTTTCTGGGGCAGGTAGCCACAAGCCGTTTCGCTTCCACTTCATCCCCCCTCGCCTCGGCCTCTATGGTGGCAATAACGCGCTGTCTGGGGGTCAGGCTTTCATAAACTATCGGTTTAATGTCTTTCATTTCTTTTGCTCCCTTATGGCTCTTTCCAATGCCGCCAGACGGTCTTTGACTTGTTCCATTTCCTCTACACGCGCAACGCTGGCCACGGCAGAAACAAGCTGTGCGGCAATATCCGGCGGTATATCACCACGGGCGGCGGCGGTAACAAAAGCGCGGGCGGTATCGGTCAGATTATCAGGTGTGGGCATATCCAGCTTAATCGGCGTGGACGTGGATTTAAGCGGCGGCGCTATCCGGTCAAGGCAGAGTTTAAGGGCTGTTGTATCGCCGTTCAGTGCCAGCTCTACAGCTTTGCGGGTCAGGGCTTCTGTTTCACCTTCCAACAGTACAAGCGCCGCCTGTGTTGCTTTATGCAAGGTGCCCTTTGGTTTGCCTGTCGGGTTGCCAGATTGTCCGGGCAAAAATTTTCCGTCCTGCTTTCGGCCTATATTTTCAGGTTTTTCTCTCATGCTCCCGCATCCTTTCCATCACCAAGGGATTTCAAATTTCGTTTCATCCTCATAATCGGCAAAAACCTGTTTTATGATTTTGCCTGTAATATCCGGCGGCACTGTTTTCTGTGGCTCTGTACCGATTGATTTACTGCCCTGATTGCTGTGCGGCTTATCTTCTCCATGAAAAACACAGGACATTTCAGCCAATAAATCGCGTTTCATATGCCCCCCTTCCTCAGTGGCGCGAGTGGCGTGTATTTCTCCATACAGCCAGTTATGGGGAAAAAGGTAAGGCGCGGCCTATATATGTTTTTCCCTGAAAACTGTTGCATGGGGATTATCGCGCCACTCATGCCACTTTCTCCGCAACCTGCCATGAAGCAAGCCGTATCCCGGCAACCATGCGTTTTCCGCCTGTGCCCTTGTACGCTTTACCGCCAAGGCGTTCGATCCGGCGGGTAAAGTTTTTATGATTCAGCTTTCGGGAAATCCCGGCTTCATCAGCCCAAAGTTTATATTCGTAATAGAGTACGCCGGATTCAGTGGCGGCTTCCGTATCTATCACGCATTTGTCTCCGACAAACTGCGCGGCCTGATCCGCCTCTAAACGCCATTCCTGCTTTGCAGAAAGACAACTTTGCGGCTCCGTGAACGTGCCGCGTTTCAGCACTTCCCCAAAGGCTTGCAAGGCTAAGTTCATAATGCCGGGTAGTTCATCCAGAAGTTTAGTTTTTAGGTGCGGGTCAGCATCCACACCGGCTTTAAAAATCCGGTTAAAGGGAATAACCAGCGCCCGCCGGAAAAGCGCATCCGAAAAATCCCGCGTGTGCGGCATATGGTTTGCGCCAAACCAGCAAGTGCAATACGGGGCAAAATCAAACGGGTCTTTGTTCTTATGCTCCGCTGTGGTCAGTTCGCCGGACGTAATCGCTTTCAGTTCGGCATCGGCTATTTCGCCGCCCTCGGCAATCTCCGTTACCAGATTAGCCAGTTTCAGGTGCAGGTGCGCCCGCTGAAACTTGTTTCCGAATTGTGACGGCTGGACGGCGGCGACATTTTCACGCCCCACCAGCGCCCGTACAACTTCCATGACAACGCTTTTACCATTCGCGCCGGGGCCAATCAGCAGAGCAAAGCGCTCAAGCAGCGCATGACTTACCAGCGTATAGCCGATCATCTCCGCCAACGCTCGTGCCTTGTCCTGTCCGTCTGGGTCGCCCTCGAATATTTCACTCAGGAATTTGATAAAACGAGAACACCCGGCCTGCGGGTCATAAATCACGGGTATCTGCGTAGTCCTGTAATGCTCCCGGCAATGAGGCTGTAACTCCCACTCCGCACCGTTCCAGTGCAGTTCGCCATTCAGGACATTAACGGTATCCTGATTGGGATTCCATTCATGCTCAGGCGCGTGAATTTCCGTTTTCAGCACATCGGCAACGGCATCCACCGTACCGCGAAAAACCTTGTGTCCGTTCCGTTCAAGCCTGCGCTGGACATCCTGCTTTACAGCGCGGTCTGCCATAGGACGCCAAACGCCGGTATCCTGCCAGCGCCAGACATGAGCAACCGTATCCAAGAGGTTTTCAGGGTCAATCGCGTCTATCACTTCGCGAGCTAGTTCCAGATGATCCGGCTCCGGGCTGATTTCCCCCTGTTCCGTGCCTCTCTGGATCATGGCAGAATCCAGCAATGTTACGCCAACGCCTGCTTTTTTCAGCCGGGCACGGAGGGTGATAAATGCAGGTAGGTCTTCACGTTTTAAGACCGATAAAGCATCCATAACCTCCGGCTTGTAAGCCTCGCCGGGGTCATCCGCTACACGTTCCAGCAGATTTTCCAGCGGATCAATAACGGCCTGCGCCTCATTTAAAAGGCGCTCAAGATCATCTTTTGTCTGGCCTTCCGGCAATTCATCCGCCATATCCCATTTATCCGGGAAGTCATCCGGCACGGTTACAATGCGGACAGGCTGCGCCCCGGCTTTTTTCGCAAGCCGTGCGGCGTTCTGGGCATAGCGCGTGCCTTCATCATCATGGTCTGGCCATATGGTCACGTTCCGGCCCGCCAGCGGCATCCAGTCCGCTTTGTGGGGTGATCCAGCCCCGTTCGGGCTTGTAACAGCCACATGATCGGGAAACAGTGCCGTTGCGGCATCAGCCGCCTTTTCGCCTTCACAGACAATTACAGAGGCATCCGGTTTTTTCTCCAGACGATCCAGCCCGTAAAGCGGGCGCGGCGCATCTAGTCCCTTCCATACCCAGCGGGATTTTCCGGTTTTGAATTTCCGGTATGTCAGGGGGCGGTCTTCCTTGTTGCCGTCCTTGTCTATGAACCGGCAGACCAGAAACATAAGCTGTCCCTGTGCGTTCCGATAATCCCAGAAATTGTGATGACATCCCAATTCATAGTGTTCCGGGATTTCTATGGTGACATCCTCCGGCACCGGCACGATGGCCGCGCCTTCATCTTTACCGGGTTTATGGCTTTTCGCCTTCGCTTTTTCCTGTGCGCTCAGGGGTTCAAACATATCAGTCATGGCGTACACCCAGCATCCGGGCCAGTTCGCGGGCCGCTTCGCCTTGCCCTTTGCCAGACAGATAGGCTGCAAGGCTTATAACGTCGCCGCCAGCATCACCCGTTGCAAAATCAGACCAGCGCCCGGTACGGACGTTAATTTTAAACGATCCGGCGCGGCGGTCGGCACGGCGCGGATTGCGGGCTATATATTCCCGGCCTCGTACTGTGCCATCCGGCAACCAACGGGCCAGCAGTGCAGGCAGAGAAGATAGCGCCAAAGCATTGATTTCTGCGAATGACAGGTTATAATGGGATTTACCAATATGATTTTTATAAGCCCCGTTCGCAGCGAGGCTTTTTACTTGCCAACTCATATTACACCTCTGCATTTTCAGAAGCGTAAGGCTGTAGGCTTTCAATCCATTTCAGCATCTCTGCTCTGGGAATGAGCGTTTTCTTGCCCAGCTTGACGGCTTTAACTTGCCCCTCATTGATTAAGCGGTACGCGTTTGTGCGCCCTACATTAACCTGAGCACAAAATTCAGGGATGGTAAGTAGTTCGGTCTGCATCGTTCGTTTTCCTTCATGTTGTTTGTGTTTAACAACACCAGAATGGACGGAAACGGAACGCTAAGCTATTGAAGTAATTGAAAATAACAGGCTGTCGTGTCAGGGGGTGTTATTTTTGGCTTCGTTTGGATTTTCTTTTTTTAACAGTATCATAGCGGCTTTTTGCAAGTTTTATACGTCCCCTGATAGCGCCTAACTGATCCGCCGTATATGTAGGCCGGATTCGTTCTGGAATTAATTGCATGGTTTCAAAGATAAAGTTCATTTTCCCCCGCACCTTGCCGGGGGCTTTGTCGTAAATATCATCAAGATTAACCAGCAACCCATCTAAAGCTTTATCAATTTCCCGCGCCCCTTTATCAGCTTTACATTCGGCTTCAAGTCTTGCCGCTGCCCTCATTCCAGCAAGACGCAGCCAGTTCAGAGTAATTTGCAATTCATCCAGATTAACCAGTGGCTCTGTTCGGTGCGCTTCTAGTAATTCTTTTGTAGCTGAGATGCTTAATTCCCTTGGCCTCTCTAAATACCAATCTCCCCACAAAACTTCATTATCTTCGTTTTTCTCAAATATAAGGGCATCTTCAATTCGGTGTTTTACTCTAAACGCCGCGTGCCAACCGGGGCGGCGTATTGCCCCTTCCGGTGCTGCTTCCATCATGGATGGGTCTGCAAGGTTAAAAAAATCATAAAGTTCTTGAACTGATTTTTGGAGTTTTTTTAACAGCGTAGATTGCTGTTCTATGGTGCTTGCCAGTATGTCTTGATCTTTAGATACAATAAAAAAATAAAGTGCTTTCTCTATGCGTTCACGTAAAGACGAGTCGAATTTACGCCTTCCCGCCCGTTCCAGCGCCGCATACTGATCTGCTGAAATTGATATTATCTCAACGTCATAGATGGCATAAGATGCGTAACGGTCAAGGCGCTGGCTTTCTGTCATGATGCCCTCTTTTTTCCAAAGTCCCCTGAAACCACATTCCCGCCTTTGGCTATCGCATCCAGATAATCCGCCCATTCCTGCATCATCTTTTTGCGCTGGGGAAGGTATTTTGTCCGGTCATAGGCGCGGCGTACATTATCGCCCTTGGCATGGGCAAGCTGGGTATCCGGTATTTCATGGGGATAGCCCAGCACTTCCATAAGCGTTGTCATAGCCAGCGCTCTAAAACCGTGGCCTGTCATGCGGCCTTTGTAACCCAGCCGCTTTATCCCCATAAGAATCGTGTTATTGCTCATATGGTTTTTCGGGCGGGGCTGTGATGGGAAAATGTAAGGCGTGTTTAAATGCTCTGTTTCCTCTTTCTGCTCCCGGAACAACGCAACGGCTTGCTTTGATAACGGCACGATATGCGGCTTGCCCATTTTCATCCGTTCGGCAGGAATTTCCCAAACGGCGTTTTCAAGATCAATTTCATCCCATGTGGCCTGTATCAGTTCACTGGTGCGAACCATCGTAAGCATTAAAAGTCTTATGCCACGCCGTGTTTGCGGGAATAACCGGGCATCGTTTTTATCAAGGGCTTGCAGGAATCCCGGCATTTCCTTTATATCCAGCGCCGCATAGTGCTTTGTTTTCGCTGTGGTCAAAGCCCCGTCCAGATCGCGGGACGGATCGCGCTGCGCCCTACCGGTCGCCACGGCATAGCGGAATATCTGCCCGCATATCTGCTTTATCCGGCCCGCCGTGAAATATGCCCCCCTGCCCTCGATCTTTCGCAGGGCTTCCAGCAATTCCGGCGCGTCAATGTCCTTGATAGGCCGGGAACCGATAAGGGGGAAAACGTCACGGCTCAGGTAGCCCATGACCTTTACGCCGGTTTTCGGCACCCAGATTTCGCTTTTCTTCCCATGCCATTCCCGCGCCACGGCCTCAAAGGTATTGGCGGCGTTTATGCGGGCCAACCGCTTCGCCTGCTTCTTCGCAGTGGATGGATCAATGTCCTGCGCCAACTGTTTCTTGGCTTCTTCCCGCTTTTCCCGGGCCTCTGCCAACGTCACGGTAGGATAAACACCCAGCGCAAGGCGCTTTTCCTTGCCCAGCCAGCGATATTTTAGCCGCCAGTATTTCGATCCGTTCGGCATAATTTCAAGATACATGCCCCCGGAATCGCTGATTCTATAGGGCTTTTCCTTGGGTTTTGCGTTCTGGATTTGTGTATTTGTCAGGGCCATTGGGGGCATCTCCATTTCAACAAGGGGGCATATGGCCTTAATTATGCCCCCATTTTTTCCGGCTGTAAATGAATAAAGGTGAACATAAACAATCGCAGACAAAATAAAACCCCTTGATTTCCAAGGGGTCTGCGGATAAAAACGATCAATCGTGAATGTAGCTGAAAGGATAAATGGGGCGACTGACGGGGTTCGAACCCGCGACATCTCGGACCACAACCGAGTGCTCTACCGCTGAGCTACAGTCGCCACGAAACAAGCAACATTGTCTACTCTGTTATCCTACGGGCGGTCAAGATTTTTCCTGCTATTTTTTCCTGAAAACCTCTTTACGCAGTGCGGCAATAATGCTAGCTTCCGCTATGCATGCCTGTTATGCAAAAACCACATAGGTGCAACGCAATAAACGGAAGGGTGACCCGAAATGACCGCTGAGGCATTAAAAAGTAAAGGCTCGGTAAGCTATAAGAGTAAATCGACCAATGATTTCCTGAAAGAACTGGAAGCAGCAGAAATTCAATATATCGACTTTAACTTTACGGACTTGCGCGGCAAATGGCAACACACAGCGCAACATATCGATTCGATCGACAAAGATCTGATCGAAGGCGGAATCTATTTTGACGGCTCGTCGATTGCCGGCTGGAAAAGCATTAATGAATCGGACATGATTCTCAAGCCGGACATTACCAAATGGTGTCTGGATCCGTTCGCCGCCGAGCCGACCATGAAGGTTTTTTGTGATGTTCACGACCCGGCAACCGGCAAGCCTTATAACCGCGATCCGCGTTCGATCGCCAGAAAGGCCGAAGATTACCTGAAAAAAAGCGGCATTGCCGATACGGTTTATGTCGGGCCGGAAGCCGAATTTTTCGTGTTCGAGGATGTCCGCATCAATATCGACATGAATCATGTCAGCTATCGCGTTGACAGCGAAGAAGGCCCCTATAATGCCGGCACGGCTTATGATGGCGGCAATATGGGACACCGTCCGCGCGTCAAGGGCGGCTATTTCCCCGAAGCCCCGGTTGACAGCCTGTCCAATGTACGGGCAGAGATGGTGACCGTTATGCGCCATATGGGCGTTCCGGTCGAAAAGCACCATCATGAAGTCGCCCCGGCACAGTGCGAACTTGGGATTAAATATTCGTCCCTGACCGACAGCGCCGATAATATCCAGCTTTACAAATATGTCGTGCATAATGTGGCGCACGCCTACGGCAAGTCCGCGACATTCCTTCCCAAGCCTATTTACGGCGATAACGGCTCCGGCATGCACTGCCACCAGTCGCTGTTCAAAGGCGGGAAGCCGGTTTTCGCCGGGGATGAATATGCCGGCCTGTCGGAAAATTGCCTGTACTATATTGGCGGGATCATCAAACATGCGCGAGCGCTGAATGCCTTTACCAACCCGTCAACCAACAGCTACAAACGCCTCGTTCCGGGTTATGAAGCACCGGTTTTGCTGGCTTACTCCCAGCGCAACCGTTCAGCATCATGCCGGATCCCCTTCGCGCCGTCACCCAACGGCAAGCGGGTTGAAATTCGCTTCCCCGACCCCACCGCCAACGGTTATCTGGCCTTTGCCGCCATGCTGATGGCCGGTCTGGACGGGATCGAAAATAAAATCCACCCCGGTGACGCGATGGATAAAAACCTTTATGACCTGCCGAAGCACGAGCTGGAAAACATTCCGACGGTTTGCGGATCCCTGCGCGAAGCGGTTGAAGCCTTGCAACAGGATTATGAGTTCCTGCTCAAGGGCGATGTGTTTACCCGCGATATGCTGGAAGGTTATATCGATCTCAAGATGGAAGAAATCGACATCTATGAAACAATGCCGCATCCGGTCGAGTTCATGCTTTATTACTCATCCTGATACGTTTTATAAAACAACAATACAAAGGTCGGCATATAAAAATGCCGGCCTTTTTTATTGGCGCTTACGGCGCAGGACGAATTGACTCGACCACGGTTTTGAATGCCTCGCGGTTTCTGATCCAGTTAAAATACTCGAAATCACGACTAGGCGTAATCAAGGTTACTAAATAGAAGAACTCAGGCTCGATAATAACCGCGACCCATAATTCATGCTCAAAACGATCCGTATTTTCCTGCGCAGCTTTATAAACCTCAATATTGCCTTGCGTCACATGAGGCAGCAGCCTGAAATCATCGCGGCGCTCGATCATGTTCCCGATATTAAGGCCGCGCCCTT
>SKGD01000043.1 GCA_007117665.1 Alphaproteobacteria bacterium | reverse complement strand
ACTCAAAGACTGGCGGCGCGTAGCAACACGATACGATAAACTCGCCAGAAACTTCTTCGCTGCCATCTGCCTCGCTTCACTCTTATGCTTCTGGATTTAAGCTGTGAGTCTGGACCCTAGAGTCAGATATTAAAAAAGCCCCGCAAGCGGGGCTTTTTCGTTTTTTATCATTCCCTTGTTCAACTCGCTGGCCTGCTGAGTTGACAACCTCTTCTTACCAAACCTTCACCGCTTGCGTTGATGCAGCGGCTTTGACTTTTTTGTTTTTCAAGATTTAATAAAACACTTATATGAAGTTTTTTCCTTTGGCAAGAAAAAATATTTCTTTTTTTTACCCTAAAACGAATTATTCATACGTTTGCAGCGCACAAACTATGTAAAACTTATTCAAAATCAAGGCTTTTCATTGCCACACAAGCCTGATAATAAATGATCATGAAAACAGCAATTATTGTATTTCCGGGTACAAATCGTGAGCGCGACATGGCAATGGCCATCGAAACTGCCAGCGGTCATACCCCGCGCATGGTCTGGCATAAAGACACCGATCTGGGAAATCCCGATCTGATCGTCCTGCCGGGTGGTTTCTCCTATGGCGACTACTTACGCTGCGGCGCGATGGCGGCACATTCGCCGGTGATGCGGGAAGTCATCACCCACGCCCGGCGAGGCACGCGCATTTTGGGAGTTTGTAACGGGTTTCAGATGCTGGTCGAAACGCAGCTTCTGCCTGGTGCGCTGTTACGCAATAAAAAACTCAAATTTATCTGCAAGCATGTCCGGCTGCGCACGGAAACAGCAGACAGCCCCTTCACCGGAAAGCTGGGCAAAGGAACGCTGATCGATGTCCCCGTGGCGCATGGCGAGGGCAATTACGTTGCCGATGCGGATACGGTCAAAGCGCTGGAAGATCAGGACCGGATCGCGTTTCGATATTGTGGTGATGACGGCGCAGTCAACGACCATGCCAATATTAACGGATCATCCGCCAATATTGCCGGCATCCTTAACGCCGAACGCACCATATTGGGGATGATGCCTCATCCTGAAAACGCCACCCAACCATGGCAGAAAAACACAACCGGCCTGCCCTTGTTTGAAAGCATCGTGGAGGCATTGCAATGACCAGCACAGCACAAAAAATAGAGACCCCCGCCTTTCACGAGCCGGACATCACGCCTGAACTGGCCGCCGAACACGGGATCAACCGTGAAGAGTACGATCTGATGCTTACCATTATCGGACGACTGCCGAGCTACACCGAGCTTGGCATTTTTTCGGTCATGTGGTCGGAGCATTGCTCTTATAAATCATCCCGCCTGCACCTGAAAAAACTTCCCACATCCGCGCCATGGGTCATTCAGGGGCCGGGCGAAAATGCCGGCGTTATCGATATTGGTGACGGACAGGCTGCCATCTTCAAAATGGAAAGCCACAACCACCCGTCTTTCATCGAGCCTTATCAGGGTGCCGCCACCGGCGTTGGCGGCATCATGCGCGATGTTTTCACCATGGGCGCACGGCCGGTCGCCAACATCAACGCGCTGCGTTTTGGCGCGCCGTCCCATCCGAAAACCAGACATTTACTATCGGGTGTCGTATCGGGGATCGGCGGATACGGGAACTGCATGGGCGTGCCCACCATTGGCGGCGAAGTTAATTTTCATTCTTCCTATAACGGCAATATCCTTGTCAACGCCATGACGGTCGGTATCGCCGCACAGGATAACATCTATTATGCGCGCGGTGCATCCGCCGGACAGCCTGTCGTTTATGTCGGCAGCAAAACCGGACGCGACGGTATTCACGGGGCAACCATGGCCAGTGCTGTGTTCGATGATGAAGCCGAAGCCAAGCGGCCAACCGTGCAGGTTGGCGATCCGTTTACAGAGAAACTTTTGCTGGAAGCCTGTCTGGAGTTAATGCAACAGGACGCCATCATTTCCATTCAGGATATGGGCGCTGCCGGGCTAACATCATCATCAGTTGAAATTGCCGATAAAGGCGGGATCGGCGTCGAACTTGACCTTGACCATGTGCCGCAACGTGAGCCTATGATGAGCCCTTACGAGATCATGCTGTCGGAAAGTCAGGAGCGCATGTTGATGATCCTGCAGCCCGGCAAGGAAGAGCTTGCCCGCAAGATTTTTGAAAAATGGGATCTGGATTTTGCGGTGATCGGCAAAACCACCGATGACCGGCATTTACGCCTGCGCATGTACGGTAAAATATGGTGCGATATTCCAGTGCCGCCGCTGGTCGATGACGCCCCGATTTATGACCGCCCGCGTGGAGATTACCCGAAAGCCGCCCCGATTGACAATCAGGCCTATCCCCTGCCCGGCGGCGATCTTTTCGGGGCGCTGGCGACACTGGTCGGCTGCCCGGATCTCGCCTCAAAACGCTGGATATGGGAGCAATATGACCATCTGGTGGGGGGCAACACAGTCGCCGCACCGGGACAGGCAGATGCCGCCTTGCTCAAGCTGGACGGATATGACAAGGCGCTGGCAATCACATCAGACTGCACGCCGCGCTATTGTTATGCTGATCCGTTCGAAGGCGGCAAACAGGTCATCGCCGAAAGTTACCGCAATATCAGCGCGACAGGCGCAACACCCTTGGCCGTGACGGATAACCTGAATTTTGCCAACCCGGAACGCCCCGACATTATGGCGCAATTTGCCGGTTGCATCGAAGGCATGGCCGAAGGCTGCCGCATACTTGATTATCCTGTCATCTCCGGCAATGTCAGCCTGTATAATGAAACCGGCGACCAGTCGATCCTGCCGACCCCGACAATTGGCGGTGTCGGGGTGATTAGTGACTGGAAAAAAGCGGTTGGTCTGGCCTTCAAAGCCGCCGGGGAAGATATTTTCGTGATCGGTGAAACACGCGGCCATCTCGGCCAGTCTCTTTACCTGCGCGATATTCACGAAATCGAAGCTGGTGAAGCGCCGCCGGTGGATCTGGCCGCAGAAAAATTAAACGCAGCCTTCGTACGCGAAGCCATTGATCAGGGACTTATCACGGCCTGCCACGATATCAGCGATGGCGGGTTACTGGTGGCGCTGGCCGACATGGCGATGGCGGGCGGGATCGGCGCGACGCTGAATGTTGACGGTGATGCGTCCTTTTGGTTCGGCGAAGATCAGGGACGTTATATATTGACGACAACACAGCCCGACATGATCGAAAAGCTCGGCGCACAGCACGCAATCCCCTTACGCAAAATCGGCGCGACACAGGAAAAAACCTTGCAAGCCCCCGGTGGACATTCTATCTCTATAGATGAGCTAAAGACTATTCATGAGAGCTGGCTGCCTGACTATATGGAAGGACGCGACTAAATGGCGATGACGCCGAATGAAATCGAGGATCTGATCAAACAGGGAATCCCTGACGCCACGGTGAGGATTCAGGATTTACGCGGTGACGGCGATCATTATGCCGCCTATATTGAGTCACCGGCCTTTGCCGGCAAAAGCCGCATCCAGCAACATCAGATGGTTTATCAGGCTCTGCAAGGGCGCATGGGCGCCGAGCTTCATGCGCTTGCCATTCAAACAGCCGTTCCGGAGGAGTAATAATCATGGAAAACATCATTTTTGACCGCATTCGCAGAGATATCGAACAGAATGATGTCGTGCTTTACATGAAAGGCACCGCAGTTTTCCCGCAATGCGGCTTTTCTGCCGCCGTTGTACAAATTCTTTCCCAGATGGGCGTCTCGTTCAAGGACGTCAATGTTCTGGAAGATAATGACATACGTCAGGGAATCAAGGATTTCGCAAACTGGCCGACAATCCCCCAGCTTTACGTCAAGGGAGAGTTTGTCGGCGGATGTGATATTATCCGTGAAATGTATGAAACCGGGGAATTGAAAGACATGCTTGTTGAAAACAAGATCCCTGTATCGGACGCCGCTTGATGAGCCTGTGGCGCATTGTCCGGGTCATCATAGCCTGCGCCGCCTTTCCGGTTTTTTGGGTGCCGTTTTCTTATGCCTCCTCTTCAGACGGGGGGCATATTTGCGTTATCGAACATGGCTTTTTCACAGCGCCGCGTTTTGAAGATGGCTCCTGCCCCAAAGATACGGCATATAGTGAAGAGCACGATATTTGCCGTCGCCCGGTCGAACTTCATAATTCTTTTGTTTTTTCCCTCAATGAAGACGGATCAATGGTTTTCGGGATGTCACGATGGACGTCCGGCGGCGCGCATTGTGGTCTCACCGGCATTGCCGAAGAAACCGAAAATGGCTGGCGCTATATTGATGAATCCGGACAAGATGATGATTGTACGGTCGATATCGTTATGGAAGATGACAAGCTGGTTATCAAACCGCACGGCCATAATGCCTGCCGCCGCGCCTGCGGCGTGACCGGCAGCCTCCATAAACTGAGCTATTCCTTGAAATATCTGCGCCGGCAGCAAATCACACCGGAACATTTCACGCCGTTCTTTTTATATCACGAACCCTGCCCGGAATAATGCCGGGAAACAGCCGCTGCGAATTAGAACCTGAACCCTCTAATTCATGATACAGCGGCCAGCTTCAGGAACATAGGAACAGCCCGGCTGGGTACAAAAATGCTCGTCATAACTCGCTATGCCGTCCAGCCTGGTCACGCGCACACCGGTCGGGATCATTTCGGACGCATTACAATTTCCGGGTATGGGTAACATACGATCAAGATGCGCGCCGGGGATGACAGGATCCCGCAAGAAGCGCCCGGTATTCAGCACAGTATGCGTTTCCTCCGAAGGTGTGTCCGTATCGGGATCAAAATCCGGATCATAGCCGGTAATGTAATACTCATGCCCTTCGATAATACGCTCGGTTCTGCTACCACCGGGGCCGGCGCTAATACCGTCTGCCGCATATGCGACCAGCATCATCGGCTCCATCAGCGGGTCAGGTTCGCACATTTCATAGACTTCAGGCAAACGGCGCGGATCCGCATGAGCATAATAGCTGAAATCGTAAAAACCGTCTGTTTCAGCACGATCCATAAAATTCATACAGCGCGCCTGTCTCCAGACATAGCGCATCGCATCACAGTTATAAGAGCCGGAGACAGGATCCAAAGGATCCAAAACCGGCGGCGGGCGATCATTGAGGAAACGATGGATAAAGTTTGAGTCCAGATAACTGACTACCGTATCGCTGACCATATATAAGAACGCATATTCCAAAGACAAATCGGTAAACTCCCCGACTGTTCCCCACTCATCCGTTTCAGAGAAAAATAATGAGCCATCGTGCCTGACCGCCGAACCGATCACCTCGACCAGTTCGGTAAAACAGCTATATTCCAAAACACTGTCCGGCTTGAATATCAGGTTACGGTGTTGCGCAGTACGCCTTTGCCCCATCATATGCGCCCGCGCCTCAAGCGCATCAACATATTCAATATCACAGCCTGTTTCCGCGATATCGTTGCCGCTCGGCTGTGCCGAAGCGACTGTTGCAAAACAGCAAAAAACAAAAGCACAGCACAGTGCCTGTATCATCATGTGTCTTTTTTGCTTACCGAACATCAATCGCGCTTTGCCTCACCTACGCCTAATAACCTACTCTATTCTATCCGAAAAGGAAAAGGCTTGTAAAAAAAGATTTAGGGTCAGACCTCATTCATTTCGTAAAGTTCTGTTGCTAATGATAAATGCAGATACCAGAAAAGCAAGCGAGAGCGTAGCGGTGCCTACGGTAAGCTTGCTTGACGCCGTAGATGCATTT
>SKGD01000041.1 GCA_007117665.1 Alphaproteobacteria bacterium | reverse complement strand
ACCATGCCGGTCGTCTCTGGCCGATCAGCCAGACGCGCAAAGCACGCAGAGCAGCCGGAAATGTGAGGCCCTTTTTCTCAAGGAACAGGAAAATATAGGTGATGATAAGCGTCACTATGAATGTATTGATACGCGGAAATACTAGAAGAATCAGAAACGGAAAGGCCGCCCGCGCATCAAGGTTGAAAAAGCGCACCGGACGCATCGTATTACGCCAGTGCCAATGCTGTTTTTCTACGGCTGTATCATCAGATGCCGATGCCATTGGTCACCTCCGTTTTTTGTGTAACCCCTCACGATTATAGGGGGCTAATCTTAACAAAGCGTAACAAGAAACACCATAAAAGTGTCTCTGTGACACAACCCGTCAACCACCGGTACTGGAAGCCAGCAATAAATACCAGCGCCGCTCGATCGACCCTTCTTCAAACGCCTTGCGCGCCGAATCCGCCATGGTCTGGCCGTAACTTGGTATAAGGCGCTGTAAATGCGCGCCCCATTCCTTAAAATCCATATCCAGCATTTTTTCACGCACCTCATCCGGGAAAACCATCCATTCGCGCAGCCCGACCCGGCCGCCGCCGATTTTCGGGACAAGCGCCTGTGTCACAATCATGCGCACCGTCTCCATAAGCGCGTAAGCCCGTTCGGGGCGCTCGGCGGCATCAAAGCTCGAGATCATACGCTGAATCGTTGCCGCCACGCCCACTGTGTGGGTCGTGGTATAAACCGCGTGACCGGTCTGTGATGCTTCGATCGCCGCCGAGATCGTTTCACGATCCCGCGCTTCACCGACCAGTATAACTTCAGGCTTGCGCCGCAAGGCATTGCGAACACCGTGGGCAAAATCCGGCAAATGACGGGGAATCTCGGTCTGAGACACCAAAGAGCGCGGGCTTTCAATCGTGTCATAAACATATTCGATCGGCGCTTCATATGTCAACATCTTGCCGCAGCCGTGCGAACGCTCCAGCAACATACGGCAACCCGCCGCCAGCAACGTTGATTTCCCCGACCCGGTCGGGCCGGTAATAATCACCATCCCCTGACGCGGCGCCCAGTTCTGGACGATATGATCTTCGATATTCAGGTCATATAATGTCGGCGGTTCATTGGGAAGCGCCCGCATGGTCACCTGCACCGCATCACGCCCGCGCGACAAAATTGCTGTGATATTCACACGAAACCGGATGCGTGTATAACGGTCTGGCCGGACTTCATAAGATAAATCAAGATCCCGCCCGGACGCCAGACGCGCTTGTGCTTCGGGACCATAGATCTTATGGAGTATCGCCGCCATATCCGCCGCATCCAGCGTTTTATAAGTCGCCGGATATAAAACGCCGTCAAGTTCATGATAAACCGGGCGATCAGACTGGAAGGTAATATCAGACGCACCCTGCTTGACCGACCATAACAAAAAATTGTCAATCGTGCCGCCGGTGATACGCCCCGATTCATCCGGCCATGTCTGGCCTTTGCTATCCGTGCCTTTTAAAAGGCTTATCGGTTTGCGGGTCGCCATCTTTCTGTACCTGGCATGAGTTCGGGCATTCCGGTAATTTCAACTGCGCGATCACCCACGCGCATCCGGTCACCACCACCGGTAATGCCGCGATCAACCTGAAGCGCATATGGCGGCGATATCATGCCTTGCGCCAGCAACATCCTGTAACGCACCATCCCTTGATAATGCGCCGTCAATTGTAAAAGATCCTGCTCGAAAATCTCATCAGCCTGCGTTACGCCCTGATCCCATCCTTCTCTGACCCAGCGCCGCCATTTTTCGCGCTCTTCCTCATTATTCGGGCGCAAAATATCCGGTGGCGGCTTTACCTCGCCCCAATCACGCTCCAGATAATTGCGCCATGACCGTGCTGTACTGACAATCCGTGCATTGCGGCTGATATCAAAAACCCGGTCAGCCACTGCCGCCTGCCGTCCGCTGGCATCGATCAACATGGCATTGACCGATTCAGACACGATCGGCGGCTCGATCAACAGCCCCGATTGCGCAGGAATTAAAAGCTGGCGGAAATCAAAAACCTTGTCCATATAACTCGCCCGGCGATCAAGCTCCTGACGGATGGCATAAGTACGCCACGCCAACCCGCCGCGCGCACCGTAAGACAAAGCCGCCTCACGCTGGGCATCAAGCCGGATATTGAACGGCATGCCGGTTTCTTCATTAACAAAGACATTTAGTTTGGGAACTTCTTCCAGATCCTGCAACTGCGGCGGGGGCACACGGCCATCGGCCACAGCCGGCATCGACACAGCGCTCAGCCCAAAACAAAAGGAGCCTGCCGCGATCGTCAAAAAATAAAGTACCTGCTTTACATTCATCATCAATGCTTCCGTTTTATCTCCCCGCGCCCGTATGCGGTGCGTAATGAAGCTCTACCGTGCGCGTCCGCCCGTTCACATGAACTTTTGACCGCGCGCCCAATTGCAAACCGATACTCCGCATAACATCAATCACCGGCGTATTTTCAACATCCACCGACACAACCAGCGGCGTCACCGGCGGAACACCTAACGTCTGGAAAGCATAACCGGCGCGATCGGCCATCTGGCGCAAGATCGGCTCCGCCGGCCCGACCCAGTTCACCGTCACCGCGCGGCGCAACTCAGGCGGCGCGTCAGCAACGGGGCTGACTGATGCTTGCGGCGTACGTGATTGCTCGACAGCCGCCAATGTTTCCAGCGCGACCGACGCGCGATCAGCCGCATCAGCCAGCAATATGGATGCTTTGTCGGGCGACGCGACAAGCTGGGGATTTTCGCTTTTCGGAGAACAGGCGCCCATGACAAGCAGGACAGCCAAAAATGTCACAGATTTCTTTAAACGGATCATAGGAGGAACCTTACAGACAATAATTTTGCATTATACAGCTTTTTATAAAACCGTAAACCAAACAGCACTCTATAAACTAGCCGTTCATATTCGTAAGAACAAGATTTCATTTCCACACTGTCCATCATATCGCCGGACTTATACACAACATCTTCGCATTTTATAGCGCCGCACCGGCGCGCATCTGTGGCAAACGTGCCTAACGGGCCGTATCAAGCAACCCATGCCGCCGCATCGAGGAAATAACACGATACCGGTAAGCATTACCATGGCGCGGGGTGCGCGAATGATAATGCGCGATCGCCTGTGACATGTTTTTTGTCTCGTTAAAATGGCCCTTTAAAATCCAGGCAGCAATATCCACATTAATGCACGGATCATCGCGCACCCATTGGCGGGCGGTTGTCTGGCTGACCCCCCATTTACCCGCCAGTTCGGGGATCCATATCGTATTGATCTGCATCGGCCCTAGATCGTAACTGCCGTTCGTGTTCCGCACTTCCTGACCGACCCGTCCGGCTTCGACCTGATAAATCCCCAGCAACACCGCCGGCGGAATGCCGTAAGTCTGCGCCGCCATCATCAAACAAGCCGCAAAAACCTTGCCCATCATTATACTCCTTCAGGCATAAAGCCCATTAGTAGGGTCAGACCCTAATTTCCGCCGGTTTTGAAAAATGACATCGGATTAAAATTCCCCTCTTCATCCCCGTCATCTTCGCCCGCATCATCGCCGCCACTCTCTTCATCCGGCGCACCTGACGGAACATCCCCGGCCAACACATCTTCCGCCGCCATGGTGTCTGTTTCATGCACAGTATCCGCAGTCCCGGAGGTCGCGGCCGCAACCGGAGCTGCTGCCGCAGGGGATGGATCAGATGACGCGGCACCGCTGCTCTCCGCAATCACCAAAAGCATCGCCGCCCCGCGCTCAAATTGCGCCCAGACATCATCCATCGGCAACAAACCGCCGCCTGTCTTCATAATGTCCTCCGTCAAAAGCCGGGCGGTTTCAGATTCGTGGCAAGAGGCATAAAGCTGCGCCAAAGACCGTAAAAAACCAAGCTCGGTGCGCTTGATATCGCGCGCGGATCCATGATCGCCCAGAAAGTGCGCGCGCATGGATTCGGCTTTTTCGATCAGGCGTGTTGAAATTTCCTGTATCAAACGCTGGTCGGGGCGGCCAAAAGAAAATGTCATCACCGCATCCACCACCGGCACAAGCGCGCCCATATACTGGATATAAATCTGCTTTTCATCTTCAAAGAGATCGCCGGGCGTCAGATTATCAAGCCGCGCTGCCGTTTCGGCCGCCGCCACAAAATTATCCGAAAATGTCATTACCGCCTGCATGGCGCGGCTCAACCGCCGCACTTCAGCCTCTTCGGGGACGCGCTCCAGACTGCGATATAAATCGGCGACCAGCGGGCCGGACATCGCCGCCAACCCCAACCGCACCGCATCGCCGTCATCCTGTGTTTTAATATCCAGCTCTGCCGACATTTCTATACCCAGATGAACCGCCCGGTTCAGCAATGACGCAAGCTGGTTGGTAATTTTGGCCGCATCGAGCGATTCTTGAGAATCTTGAGAATCAACAGATACGTCAATGATCGCGGCCAATAGCGGCGTCGAGATTTTTTCCAGCAACCTGACCTGAAAATCCGCCCTGCTGACCATTACCGCAAATCATTGATAATTGATGAAACATCACGTGCACGCCCCTGCAGGATCTTGATCTCGCCGCTGGCGGCGCGATAAACCGTAAACGGGGTCACATTCACATCCCATGACTGCATAACGGCCAGATTACGCTGGACGCCCTGATCATTGATATTGCGGCTGGGCGGCAGCGCCGTTTCATCGCCGTCCATGTGCCTGAACCAGCGGCTTTCCGGATTAGGAACCGCCAACAGCAACGCCGCCTGAGCGATTGTGTCTTCGCGGAAACCGACCGGGATCATCCGTAACTGGACATGGCCGTTATCAAGATATTCGCCCCGCAGATCATTAATGAAATCGTGGCAATAGGGGCAGCGCGGATCGATAAAACTATAGACCACCGGCGCATCTTCCTTGCCGACCGCGACCCAGTTACTATTTTCCAGATCGGAATAAAGCTGCTCAGCCGGGGTGCGGAACTCGCTGCGCGTACTGCCCTGACGACGCTGCTCGCGCTGCGCGTCCATTTCCGCCGTATCCAGCCCCATAAACATATCGAGCGTTTCACCGTCCGCGCTTTGTTGTAACTGCTGCACCTGCCGCACAGTCGTAACGCGCCCGTCCCGATCAAACAAAAGTCCCATAACAAAAGACTGGCCGTCTTCCGTTACGTAAAAATACTGTTCCTGACCGCCCTGAATCGCGATCCAGCCATTCAACCCGCCCTGATTCCCCAGATAACGCATCTGCGCGCCTTCATCCCGCAAATTTTGCAAGGGTGGCGGCAAAGGTGGCTCGCGTTGCGCCAGCGCCGACGGAACAAAAGTCGCCGCCAGAACCAGAAGAGAAAGGCCGAGCGCGGTAAAGAACGTCATTTTTTTACACATAAATTCACACCTGCTTATCGTGATTGCAATCCCGGTTATACCCGCCAGTCATACTAGAATGCCGCCCGTCAGGAAACAAGTTTAAAACAAAATCCTGCAATCAGGCATCTATCACCCCCGCATATCGTTTAAAAATCACGTGCAACGGCAGCGCTTTATGGCTAGTATAGCCGTGGTTTTGTTTTTTCTGCCAAGGAGCTATCAGCCATGGAACTATGGGTTTTTCTTGCCATTCTGGCCGTCATCGCGTTCGCCTTTATCACGATTTACAACCGTCTGGTCGCCTTGCGCCAAACGCGCCGGAATGCGTTTTCCGATATTGATGTCCAGCTCAAGCAACGTTTTAACCTTGTGCCGCAACTGGTCGAAACCGTCAAAGGCTATGCAAAGCACGAAAAAGAGACATTTGAAAATGTCACCAACGCCCGTGCCGGCATTT
>SKGD01000136.1 GCA_007117665.1 Alphaproteobacteria bacterium | reverse complement strand
GCCATTGCAACGCTCTCCCAGCTGAGCTACGGGCCCGTTTTGATAAAACGGAATGAACTGGACGTTAAGGCCAAGCGGGTTTGATTTCAAGCAAAAAATGATTTATCGGGCGTTGTAAAACCCCCCTGTCTATGTCGTGTTGTCTCAGCTTTCCTTGTGATCGCCTGCGCCCCATGATGCTTTTTTTCGATAGATGGTCGAAGGCGCGATACCTAATGCGGCGGCGGCGGCGGCAATGTCGCCTTCATAGTGAGAGAGCGTCTGTTCTATGGCTTCGCGTTCCATGACATGCAGGGGGCGGATCGGGGGGGGCGCTTGATCGGGCGGCATGTCCGTATGCTTGTCGGGAGCGCTTCGGATGGCAGGCGGCAGCATTCGTGCTGTGATGATCTCCCCGTCATGCATGACGGTTATATGGCGGATCGTGTTTTGCAGCTCGCGGACATTGCCCGGCCAGTCATAGCGCATCAAAAGCCGCATGGCTTTTTCGGAAAACCCCTGAAAAGCGCTATGTTCGGTGATGCGGTACTGTTCCAGAAAATGGTGTGCCAAAAGGCATATATCGTCGCCGCGCACGCGCAGGGGCGGCATAGCAAGCGGCAGGACATGCAGCCTGAAATATAAATCGGCACGAAGCCGCCCGGCGGCAATCTCGGTCTCCGGCGTGCGGTTGGTCGCGCATATAATGCGGATATTGGTGGTTTCCGTTTTGTTGCCGCCGATTTTGCGAAAGGTGAAATCCTGTAAAAATCGCAGCAGCTTGGCCTGCATATCCGGCGCCATTTCGGCGATTTCATCCAAAAATAACGTTCCGCCATCGGCCAGCTGCGCCGCGCCGTCACGCTCGGCTACAGCCCCGGTGAAAGCGCCGCGGACATGCCCGAACAGCTCGGATTCCATCAGATCCCGCGGCAACGCCGCACAATTCAAGGCGATCAGAGGCTTGTGATGACGGCGGCTATTTTGATGCAGCGCGCGCGCATAATTCCTTGCCCGTGCCGGATTCGCCAGTGATAAAGACTGTTGCGTCACTGGCTGCGACCTTGCTGATAGTGGCGTATAAAGCCTGCATGGGTGGTGCGTTTCCGATAAAAACACTATCGCCCGCAGGGGGGGAGATATTCGGGTTTTTGTCCGGCGGATCATGATCCGTTCGCCCGGCAATATTTTGGGCGATCGTTTCGGGGTAAGGCGCAGAGGGTGATTTAGGATCAGAACTCATTTATTTCCCAAATATCCACTAAAAATTTTCTCGCGCAGAATTTACGAAATGAATGAGTTCTGATCCTAGTCATGTCCCGACCCTAGACCGGTCTTACGCGCCGTGCCAGCATAATGCCGCCATATATACAGATGTATGAAAAAACCCGGCTCTTATGACGGAGCCGGGTTTTCCTGAATGGCTGGGTACGGATCAGCGATTTTGGCTGACAAAGTGCAGAATATACTGGAACAGCGCGATAAAGCTGATATACAGCGTCAGTGCCGCTGACCATGCCATACGGCTGTTGCCTTCCTCGCCGATGGCCGGATTGTACATTTCCTTCATGGACTGGGTCTGCCATGCGGTAACGCCGGCAAAAACGACAATTCCCACCGCGGAGATCAGGTCAAACAAAGCCGCAGACTGGAAAATAAACATGTTGAGGACGCTCATCACCAAAATGCCGATGACACCCATGATCAAAAAGCTCATCATGCCGTCGAGGTTCTTTTTGGTGGTGTATCCGAAAATGCTCAGTCCCGCGAACATGGCCGTTGCGATAAAGAAAGCGCGGGCAATGTTTTCGCCGGTAAAGGCCAGCAAAATCACGGCAAAGCTGATGCCGTAAAGGATGCTGATGGCGAAAAAGGACAGGCGCAGCTTGCTCGAATCCATTTTCATTGGATTGAAACCGAACCAGATCACAGCCAACGGCGCGAACATGATCACATAGGCTTGCGGACCGCCGAGAAACAGCGTCAGCAAGGCGGGCGTGCTGGCAACGATATAGGATGTCAAAGCCGTCACCAGAACACCCAGCGTCATGCGGTTATATATGCGCTGCATGTGGGTGCGCAGCCCGGCATCATAACCGGCCGCGCTTTGGGATATTGATGAATATCTTTCAGGTTGCATCACTTTCAGTCTCCATTTCAATGGTTAGGAATCACGCTCTTTATATAGTTTATTTTATCTCATTTCAAAGGGAAACAGCGTATTTTTTATTTTTACTTTTTCGGAATTTCCTGTCTAAAGGTTTCACTCGGTTATTTTTTCAACATAGCCAACGCGCCTCCAGACAGGAAGTTTCTTTATTTTTTCATATTGCGAATTTTTCGCGATCTATGCTAGAAAACGGAATAATCACAGGCAGGGAGGCCGCAATGAGCAAGAAAAAGAAAATAAACAAGACGTTCAAGACAAAGGCTGCGCAGGAAAAAAACCTCCTGCCGCGCTGGAATTTCGAAAAATTTTATCCGGCTCCCGATTCATAAGGAATTCGCCGCCGACTATGCCCGGCTGGAAAAAGAGATCGAGACCTTTGCGCATGATTACGAAGGCAAGGTCGCCACTCTTGCGCCCGACGCGTTGGCCGAGGCGATAAAGCGCTCGAAAGATACCGGTGCGCTGGCCGGAAAGCTGTTCACTTACCTGAGCCTCAAGGAGACACAGGATTCCAAAAAATACGGTGCGGCCTATGCCGGGTTTCAGGCGAAAGCGGCGCCTTTATTCTCGAATCTTGCGTTTTTCGCGCATGAAATCAAGCAGATCGACGGCAAGGCGATTGAGACGGCGCTGCAATCCTCGGAAAAGTTGCGTCATTATGAGCCGTGGCTGGACTCCATTCGGCGCGGCATTCCGCATACGCCGCCGCTTGATGTGCAACGCTACGCCGCCGAGCTTTCGCCGGAAAGCGGTTGGAACAAGCTGTATGACGACCGGGACGTCGCGCGGCGCTTTACGTTTGAGGGCAAGGCGTTGCAGATGAACGAGATCGTTGAGATATTCACGTCCGCCCCTGACCGTGCTCGGCGCAAGGCCGCCCATGAGGTTTTCGTCGAAACTTTGGCGCAGGATTCGTGGATGTTCGCGCAGCTCCATAACGAGATTATGCGCCTGACCGCAGTGGACAACCGCTGGAGCAATTTCAAGAATCCTTGGGATGCAAGGCATTTCAGCAATAATGTTGCGCCCGAAATCGTCGATGCGCTGGAGACGGCCGTGAAGGACTCCTATGCGCGCATTTCCCACCGTTTTTATGCGCTTAAGGCGAAGCTTATGGGGCTAGATCGTCTGGAGATTTACGACCGCAACGTCAATGTGTTTGAAGGCGGGAAAGAGCAAAAAATTTCCTATGACGAGGCAAAAACCATCGTGCTTGACGCCTATCGCCGCTTTATGCCGCGCATGGCGGACGAGGCACAGAAATTCTTCGATAACGGCTGGATCGATGCGTCGCCGGATGAAAACAAGCGCGGCGGGGCTTTCGCCCATCCCGGCGGGGCGCAGCTTGCACATCCCATGGTCATGCTCAATTACATGGGTTCGCCGCGCGACGTGGCGACCATGGCACACGAGCTTGGCCACGGCGTGCATCAGCTTTTGGCGGCGCATAAGGGTGATGCCATCGTCTCCACGCCTTTGACCTTCGCCGAGACGGCCAGCGTGTTTGGGGAGATGCTGACCTTCAAATCGCTGCTGGCCGGCGCGAATAATGACGATGAGCGCCGCAAGCTGCTATTTGAAAAAGTCAACGACATGATTAATACGGTTTTCCGCCAGATCCCGTTCTACGACTTTGAAAAACGGATCAACACGACCTACAGGGACAAGGGTCAGCCTTTGACCGAAGAGGAATTCGGCACGCACTGGTGCGAAGCTCTCCAGGACAGCTACGGTGACGCCTTGCAACTCGACGAGTCTTACGGTGCGACCTACGGCTATATCCCGCACATCGTCCATACGCCATTCTACGTCTATGCCTATGCGTTCGGCGATGCGCTGGTCAATGCGCTTTACGCCGTTTATGAGGAAGGCAGCGTGCCGGATTTTGAGGAAAACTACATCAAGATGCTCGAAGCCGGCGGCACGCTGAAACCTGAGGATTTGCAGGATATGTTCGGGCTTGATATCAAGGATCCTGCTTTCTGGGACAAGGGGTTGCAGGTGATCGAAAACCTGCTGGACGAGCTGGAAACGCTCTGCAAGCCGCTGCTTGATCCTAAAAACCGGAATACAAACAAAAACGCGCCGAAGGCAGCGCCCTGATAGTCTTTGTGTCTCGGTGGCTCACTTCCTCCCCCACGGGTCGGTAAAAATGCGTCCCGGGCGCTGGGCGGTCAGCCACGGATGGGTGCGTTTTTTCTTGGCGGGGTCGGTAAAGCGCTTTGCATCATCGGCACGGCGGCCGGGCGTCAGCGCAGGAACCGGCGTATTCGTCATTTGCGATATGGCGGCGATGCGCTTGTCCATTGGCGGGTGGGTGGCGAACAGACCCAGAAATTTACGGCTGTTTTCAACGCACATCATGGCAATATCATCGGTGGCTTCGGGGATCTGATCCTTGCCCGATAGCCGCAGCAGCGCCCGCATCATGGCTTCGGGGTTTTTGGTCAGCTCGACCGCGCCCGCATCGGCCATATATTCGCGCCGCCGCGACAGGGCAAAACGTGTGAAAAGCGTGGCGATATAGCCGAGCCATAAAATGAGCGCGACAGCGATCGCGATCGCGATAATGCGCCCGTCTCCACGCCGTCCGCCGCGCGGGACATAGATATTAAACCTTATGAAATTCCACGCCATTTGCGCCGCGAAACCGATCATGCCGGTGAAGATGACCGAAACAATCAGCAGCCTGACATCATTATTCATGATATGGGTCAGCTCATGCGCCAGAACGGCCTCCAGCTCGTCCCGGTCGAGCGATTGCATCAGCCCGCGCGTGACGGTCACCGTATAGGTGCGGCGATCGACACCGCTGGCGAAGGCATTACGGGCATGGGTTTCGATAATCTCAAGCCGGGGGATTGGCAGTCCGCGCGAAATACAAAGATTTTCCAGCAGATTATATAATTCCGGCTCTTCCTGCCGTGTGGCCGGATGCGCGCGGGACAAAGCGCGCACCATTTTTGTCTGCAGGAAATAAGCCGCCACGAACCACATGGCAATCACGGTCAGTATCGTTGGCCAATATGCAAACAGGACATTATTGGCATAAGAAACGCCGCTGGCGGCATTCGGCGCCCCGAACGCTCCATAGGAAAAACTATAACCGAAAAACCAGGCAATAACCCAGCATATCAAGCCGATCAGCACCGGGTAAAACCCTAAAAGCGCCATCGATTTCAGGTTATTATTCCATATATGCGTTTTCAGGCCGACCGCACGAAACGCCATGATCCCTATTCCGATCCGCTACGTTTAGAATTTTACTTCGGGTGCCTTGTTTACGGCTTCTTGCAAGGCTTGTTCGACTTCAAAGAACGGCTCTTCCCGGAATCCGAACATGCCGGCGATCAGATTCGCGGGAAATTGCTGAACCTGGGTGTTATATTCGCCGGTCGCATTATTGAAGAAGCGGCGCGATGCGGCGATTTTATTCTCAAGATCGGCCAACTCGTCCATCAGGCGGCGGAAATTCTGGTCGGCTTTGAGATCGGGATAATTTTCAGCCACTGCAAATAAATTCAGCAAAGCCCCGCCCAGCGCGTTTTCGGCACGAATGCGGCCGGCATCGGGGCCGGCGCCGGCTTTTGAAATGCCGGCACGGGCGTTGGTGACATTTTCAAATGTCTCTTTTTCGTGCTTTGCATAGCCTTTGACGGTTTCGACCAGTTGCGGCACAAGGTTAAAACGTTGCTTGAGCTGGACATCAAT
>SKGD01000130.1 GCA_007117665.1 Alphaproteobacteria bacterium | reverse complement strand
TAAAGAATGCCGGACGCATTGTCGATATTGGTGATCTGCGCGAAGCGGCGTTTTAAAAAATCATAAGATTTTTGCGTGTTTTCCCTGCTCATTTTATATCTCTTTTTTGTCTTTTGTTGCCCGGTTTTTGTTCAGGCTGTTTCTTTTTCTTTGCCAGCGGCGTCGATGTTGTCCGGCGTTTGTCCTTGCTGGCCGAATCTTGACTGGTAAAGCGCCGCAAAATTAACCGGCGACAGCATCAACGGCATAAAGCCGGCTCTTTGGGTTGCCTCGCCGATAATTTGCCGGACGTAAGGAAACAGGTAATGCGGCATTTCAATCAGCAAAAGCGGATGAATCTGGTCGGACGGAATATCGCCGACACTGACAGCCATGCCATATTGCAATTCGGCGATAAACAGCGTCTTGTCAGCGCGCTTGGCATGGGCGCTGACCGACAGCGTGACTTCATAGGTGTTTTTCGCGCCCTCGAAATCATCAATCTTGTTGGCGTCCATCGATAGATCGACATTCAGCGCCGGCTCGCCGTCCTGCTTGCCCAAAGATTGCGGGGCGTTAGGGCTCTCCAGCGAAAAATCCTTGATATATTGCGCGTGAATATGAACCGGCAGCGGGCTGATCTGTGCCGCGCCGTTGCTTTGTTCCGGTGAGCTGTTGGCCTGTTGATCCGTCATAAATCTGTCCTTCCGGTCGGGTGTGTTTCGCTGTGTTTATATGCAAAACCGCTTTTATCCTATTTACGGGAAAAAGGCAATTCTCACAAAAGCCCCACCTAGCGCTCGTGATTATTTAGGCTATCTTCGGTGTTTTCTTCCGCATCGACCCGCTCGAAATCACCTTCGAGAATATCGTCCTGTGCGCGGGGGTGGGGTTTTGTGCCCGGTGGCGGCGTGCCGAAAATCATGGTTTCAAAATAGCGCGCCGCCATTTTTTGCAGCTTGTTGCGGAAAGGCGGCGTCAGCAGCAAAAAACCAATCGCATCGGTCAGGAAACCCGGTGTGATTAAAAGCGCTCCGGCAACGGCGATGCAAATGCCATGAAACAACGCATCCAGCGGTATTTCATTATCGCGCATGCGCGCCCGCGCCGAAAAGATCGTTTGCAATCCTTCGCTTCGCACTAAAAAAGCGCCGATCAGCGCGGTCACGAAGGTCAGGGATAATGTCCACCACAGGCCGATCTGTCCGCCGATGGCGATAAACAGCGCAATCTCGGTTAAGGGTATAATAACGAATATAATGAACAATAAAGGCATTGGTTGTTTTGTGGCGGCTTTATCTTAGTGGTTTTTTGAATTATAAGAAAACAGGCGACCCGCGCGGGCGGCTATTGCCTGAGATCATCACCGTATTATGTGATAGAATGAACGAAAAGATCAAATAAAGGAATTTTTTAGTGGCTGCGGATATTCTCATTTATGCTTTGGTTGCTGCCGGACTTGTCTTTTGGCTGCGGAATATATTGGGGACGCGCCACGGGGATGAGCGCGAAAGACCGAATCCTTTTACATCACAGCCGGAAAAACGCGATGCGCCTGCCCGTTCGGGTGCGGTAAAGCCCGCTTCGGCTGCTGCCGGCTTTGCCGATCAACCGGCATCCGACCCCGCTGCCGGTCTGGAGCGCCACATGAGCATCGACAGCAAATTTGCCGAAACCGGCCTGCGTGATATTGCCGCCGCCGACCGGGCTTTTGACTTGCCATTTTTCATGAACGGGGCACAGGACGCATTTATCATGATTGTCGAAGCGTTTGCCGCCGGTGACAAAGAAACATTGAAAATGTTGCTGGCGCCGAAAATTTATGAGGATTTTTGCGGCGTGATTGATGCGCGTGAAAAACGCGGTGAGACGGCAAGTGTTGAAATTCACGCTGTGCGGAAAGCAGATGTCATAGACGCGCAAATCCGTGACGGCATGGCTTTTATCACGGTGCGTTACACGGCGGATGAAACGAATGTCGTGCGCGATGCCGATGGCACGGTGGTTTCCGGCGATCCTGAAAAAATCACTGAGACGGTTGATATCTGGACGTTCGGGCGTAAATCAAAAACCCGTGATCCGGCGTGGCTGGTTTATGAAACGCGCGATGACGAAGACGCCGCTTAAAATCATCTTTTAAAAATCATCCTTAAATCCTGAGGCTCTTTGCGCTATATTGAGGGGGCGCGATAGTGACGGGCGCGGAGGGTTTTCGTGAATGGTTTTTTTTCGCTATATTCTGGGTGTTTTGATGGTTTCCGCAATGATCGTGGGGTGTACGGCGGTGGACGAGATTGACCGCGATAAAGCGCCGCTGGTGCTGCATCCCGCATCGTTCGGCGATATGCCGGGCTGGGCGGATGATGACCATGGCGCGGTGATGACGGCCTTTTTACGATCGTGCGAGCGGATCTTGCGCCGAAGCCCGGCTGATCGGTTCGGGCCGGACGGGATCGGCGGCACATACGGCGACTGGCATGATCTATGCCGTGCCGCGCAGACGACCGACCCCGCGCAGGCGCGTCAGTTCTTTGAAAGCGCCTTTCGCCCCCATCTGGCGACATTTGACGGCAAGGAAGAAAAAGGCCTGTTTACCGGCTATTACGAGGCGGCGCTTAATGGTTCGCTGACCCGCCGGGATGCGTATCAATATCCGTTGCATAAACGGCCGGATGATCTGGTGATGGTTGATCTGGGCGAATTTCGGGACTCATTGCGCGGCCAGCGCGTTGCCGGACGGGTCACTGATGGACGGTTGCGGCCTTATGAAGATCGGGCGGCGATCATTGGCGGCAACTGGCCGCATGATGATGACGATCATGTGCTGGTCTGGACGGATGATCCGATCGGGGCTTTTTTCCTTCAGATTCAAGGATCAGGGCGTATCACGCTGGATGATGGTGACGTTATGCGGGTTGGTTATGCCGGGCAAAACGGACATGTTTACTACGCGATCGGGCGGGCGCTTGTCCAGCGCGGCTATCTGGCGCAGGAAGATGTGTCCATGCAATCCATCAGGGCATGGCTGGAAGATCATCCCGATCAGGCTGATGAGATTATGAACACCAACCCGTCTTATGTTTTCTTTCGGGCGCTGGACGGTGCGGGGCCGGTCGGCGGCGAGGGGCTTCCTTTGACGCCGGGACGGTCTTTGGCGATTGATCGGTCGCGCATGCCTTATGGCCTGCCGGTCTGGGTCGATATTGCCCACCCGTTAGCGGAAGAACCGCCGATCCGGCGGTTAATGGTCGCGCAGGATACGGGCGGTGCCATTCGCGGTGCGGTGCGCGGCGATTTTTTCTGGGGGCATGGCGCGGAAGCTGAAGATCTGGCCGGACGGATGCGGTCACAAGGGCGTTACTGGCTGTTGCTGCCCGCGCATCTATAGCGTTTTAATCAGGCTCGCCTGTTGCTGTTTATGGGCTTCAAAATCATAATCCTGCCAGTAGGCCGGGCGGCGCTCCCGCGGGATGGATTCCCAGCCGCGATTAAGCACATCCATTTGCGGGTCTGTAAACAGGCCGTTTTCCATGATGGTTTTGCCGTCAACAATGATGCGCCCCTGTTTCCCGATCAACATGGTTGTAATATCCCAGTGGATTTTGCTGCGATTGCCGTTATCGACTGTTACAGGATCACCGACATAATCGGTCATTTCATAGGCTGCGCCCAGCGCCAGATGGAACGAGCCGCTGATTTTCTCGACCAGTAATCCGTTACAGCTATGGCGCTTGAGATGCGGGTTTGTGCCGATCCCAAGCTCGCCGATCCGCCGCGCGCCTTCATCGGTATTGATAACGCGCTCGAAAATATCCTGTCCTTTATCGGCATGCCAGTGGCGCAGCACGCCTTTTTCAAACACCATGGTCAGGTTTTCGATGATCCCGCCATTGCTTTTGGGAATAAACAGCCCTTTGGAGACAATTTTGCCTTCGACACTATCCAGATGCGGGGCGCTGAATACTTCGGATCCGGGAACATTACGGGCGATCAGGCTGTTGCAAAAGGTAAAGCCGTCTATATTCATGCTGATGTCAGTGCCTTCATCATTCGTAAAACGGATGGTTTCAGCATCGTTCAGCAGAGCGATCAGAGCTTGATGCGCCTTGCCGACAGCGTCCCATGGCTGGTCGCACATTTCAAAAAACAGCTTTGTGTAGTCGCGGTAATTCATGCCGTCATGTCTGGCGTCCTGCGCGGTGGGCAGAATCGTCAGCGTAAAATGCATTTTGCCACTGCCGGCGCGATCGTTAAACGGACTTGTCAGGCTCGCAAACAAGGCGGTATTTTCAGGCTTTGGTTTCAGCGGCACAGCCTTGTTGTCATTTGCGCGCGCGCTGATCCGGGTTGTAACATTCTCGGTGGCCTGCAGATAATCGGCGGCAAGCTTTTTAACCCCGTCTTCATCCGCGAAATGCATGATGGCGGCGTCAAAGGCGGCATCAGTAATAACCGGAAAGACCGAGACGTTGTCTTCCAGCGCCCGTGCGAGGACGCGCGGCGCGACTTTGCGGGCGCCGTTGCCGATATAAAAAACCGGCACGTCATGTTTGGCCGGATCGGCATTATAAAGCTTGTCCCCCAGACTTTGCTGCAGGGCGGGATCGGCGGGTGGTGCGGTAAAACGCTTCCATACGGGCGGGTTGGCCTGACGGACGGTTTTGTGGAACGCTTCATTATGTTCAAGCCCGCACAAAAATATCTTGCGCAGGCGCTGCACATCATGGACGAGCTTCAGCAAATCATCTTCACTTGCCGCATTTTTACGGGCGGCGCGCAAGGTGCGGCGCGCTTTGTCCTGCCACAGGGAATCCTGTTTCGACCACTGTGCCAGATCGTCCAGATAGGCATCATATAAAGGATTGAGATCGGTCAGTTTCATGGTGGCTCCCTGTTTTGTTATATGGCAAAAAGTAAAGATATTACCGGCTCTGTCAAGCATGCTCTTGGCAGCGCCTGATAAAGGCGCTAAACATACAGGAGAAAAATAAAATAAATATACGGGAGGCTATAATGACATTCAAAATTGAAGATTTCGACATTACCGCTGCGCGCGGTTTTCTGACCCCGCATAACATGGAAGATGTTGTGTTGCCTGCGGATTTCGATCCGGTTGTAAAAGCAGGCAGGCATTTGTCGGATTATATGACCGCCGGTCGGGTGCAGCATTTTTTGCAAAAGATCCCTGAGATCGACATGGCGAACCATCTTGATCATCTGGATGACGCACAGTTGCGGATGCTGATGGTGCATTATTCTTTTATTGTGCAAAGCTATGTCTGGGGCGAGCAGGATAACGTGCCGCAAGTCCTGCCGCGCAACCTTGCCGTGCCTTATTGTGCGCTGGCGGATAAAATCGGCCAATATCCGCTTTTGCCCTATACGGCTTATACGCTGGATAATTGGGGGCGGCTTGAAAAAGACGGCCCTGTGACGCTGGAAAATATCTATGTGTTGCAGAATTTTATCGATGGACAAGATGAAAACTGGTTCATCATGGTGCATATCGAGATCGAGGCTAAAGCCGGGGCGGCGCTGGCGGCTATTCCGGCGCTGATCGAGGCGGTTGATGCGAAAAATGCCGATCAGGTCATGACGCAGCTTGGTGTGATCCGGGATGCGTGGCGCTTGATCAACCCGGTTTTCGACCGGATGCCGGAGCGGTGCGATCCTTATATTTATTATAATCGCGTGCGCCCTTATATTCATGGCTGGAAAGGTAATCCCGCTTTGCCGGACGGGTTGATCTATGAAGGGGTGGATAAATATGAAGGCAAACCGCAGGCTTTTCGCGGCCAGACAGGCTCGCAAAGCTCGATTGTGCCGACCATGGACGCGCTTTTAGGGATCGCGCATGAAAATGACCCGCTGCGGGAATATCTGGACGAGTTGCACCAATATCGCCCGCCGCGCCACCG
>SKGD01000088.1 GCA_007117665.1 Alphaproteobacteria bacterium | reverse complement strand
CACCGGACACGAATCACCACCCAGCCACGCCAGCCTGACCTTGCCGATCGCAATGGCGCTGGTCGCCATATCGATGCTGAACACCGCGCCGTCTTTTAACGGTATGGCAAACGCCACCGGGTTTGTACTGGTGCGGCCTTCAATGCCGCCCGGCGCGGCGACAAAATGCAGCGCGCCATTATCATTCACCGCAACCATACCCGCCATGCCGGACTCACCGATCCGGTCAACCCATTCACCGAGCCGCCCGACATGGCCGCATTGCCGCATCGCGCCGGTTACACAGGGCTGGGTCTGTGCCTTGTCCAAAAGCCTGTCCAAAAAGGCAGGCATCATGACCTGCCCCAATCCGCGCTGCGCATCGGCGTGGCATGAATGCGCCGTCTCGCGTAACACCGACAGGCTGACATTGCTTGCAACCTCGTTCTGTTTCAGGGCGCGGCTATATTCGGCAACCCGCATCACACCGTGCGAGCCATGCCCCATCATATTGGACAAGACGAGACTTTGCGCGGTCTGGCGGGCTTCATCCGCCGTAAAACCGGCCGCCTGCAAAAGCTGTGCTGAAAACGCCGTCAGGGCGGCAGGGGTGATCGTCACAGATTTTTCCTTTCCATCACAAAACGTAAGAAAAAAATAACAGCCAGAACAAAAGCCATCGAGAGCCAGAATATCGCATAGGATAAATGATTATTATTTGGACGCCACGTCCCCTCATGCGGAACGGGATAAGGCGCACCGGAAACAGGTTTCTCAACATAAAAAACCGGATCGGCGGGAATCCGGTCAAGATCAAAACGGGCGGTGATCCGGTCATGATCAATCACATACCAGCGATCGCGCGCCGGTTCATTTTCCGGCGTGAAAAAGTGAGGCCGGTCGGCCATCCGCAATAATCCGGTCAGCGTAACGATGCCATCCGGCAAAGCCGTCTTGTCTGTGACAGGCGAATCGTCATGACCGGGCGCGCCCGGCACCCATCCGGCATTCACCAGCACAATGCCGCCGCGATACGGTGCGGACAGGCGAAACGGCACGATCAGATGGCTGCCATATTGTCCCTGATAGGTGCGTGGAATGATATGAAACGCGGCGGAAGTCATAAACTGACCGCGAATTTGACCGCGCCGCAAGAAAATCTCGTCATCGGGCGCAGCCATAAAAGCCGTATCATCCAGCATGGCAGGCGGGGTGTTGTAAGCTTGTTCGATCGCCGCCAGAAGCGCCTCTTTCCAGTGCAAGCGGTCAATTTGCCAAAGCCCCAGGCCGATCAATACGGCCATCCCGCAAAAGGTCAGGATCGTTGCGGATAAAGGTGGCTGTCTCATTCCATGGTTTCCGGCCGGTGCTTATATTGCAGGGCAATCACATAAGCCTTAAGCGGACGCAGCGACCCCAATGTCAACCCAAGCGCCAGAATTCCCGTCCCCAGCGCATGCGCCCATAAAGGCGGCGCAAAGACAAGCTCGGCCGCCAGCGCCAGCGGCACCAGCAAAAACCCCAGAATAAAAATAAGGAACACAGCCGGGCCGTCGGCGCTATCATGGGCGGACAAATTCAGATCGCACTGCGGACAGACATCGCGCACCCGCATCGAAAAACCGGGATGATACAGATCGCCCGTGCCGCATCGCGGGCATTTGCAACGCCATGCTGTTTTGATCAGGCCGGTATCGGGAGCGATCGGAGCCATAGCGCCGGATTAACCGGATACGCCGATATCGTTGCCCCACCAGTAAATAGCCACAAACAGGAACAACCACACCACATCGACAAAATGCCAGTACCATGCAGCAGCTTCAAACCCGAAATGTTTGTCAGGCGAGAAATGGTTTTTCATGGCGCGGAACCAGCAAACAGCCAGAAAAACCGTGCCGACAAACACGTGAAAACCGTGGAAACCGGTCGCCATGTAAAATGTCGAAGCGTAAATCCCGTCCGCGAAGCCAAAGGCCGCGTGATTATATTCATAGACCTGAAAACACAAGAAGAAAGCACCCAGAAAGACACTCAGCCCCAGCGCCGTCACAGCTTCCTTATTATGGCCTTCCAAAATCGCATGGTGCGCCCATGTCACCGTACAACCCGAAAGCAGCAGGATCATGGTCATCAGCAAAGGCAGGTCGAACGCGGCAAACACATCAAGCCCTTCCGGCGGCCAGACGCCGCCCGTATGTTCAACCCGTAAAAACTGTATTGCTTCGCCGGTAAACAGGCTGGCATCGAAAAACGCCCAGAAAAAAGCCACAAAAAACATGACTTCCGATGCAATGAAAAGCGCCATGCCGTAACGCATGCCGATCTCGGCGATCGGGGTATGTGCTTTTTCAACCACCGATTCATGGATAACATCCCGCCACCAGAAAAACATGGTCGCCAGAACGGCCAAAAGACCAATCACCGCGCCTTTGGCGCCGATATTAATAGCGGCAAATTCAACATTATGCATGAACAAAACCATCCCGACAGCCAAAATTCCCGCCGCCATCGAGCCAACCAGCGGCCAGACGCTGGGACGGACGATATGATAAGGGTGCGGCTTGCCGGTGGAACCGTACTGGATGTGGTCGGCCATGATTTTCTACTCCGTTTAATTATAAATGCCCGGCAGCGGGCTGGTCCTGATTGTAAAAGTCTTCGAGCGCTTGTTCAAGCTCCTGTGTATGAGCCTTGAAAAAAGTATAAGACAACGTAATCGTCCGCACGTCACGCATATTCGGGTCATCAGCCATGGCCGGATCGACATAAAACATCACCGGCATATGCATCGACTCGCCGGGCTGGAGCGTTTGCTCCTCGAAACAAAAACACTGAACCTTGTGGAAATAACGCCCGGCCTTGGGCGGGGTTACATTATAAACCGCCGTGCCGATAATCGGGTACTCGGCGGTATTTTCAGCCCGGTAATTAATCAGCCCCTGCTGGCCGGGATTAACGCGCACCTGCCGCATTTCCGGGCGAAACGTCCATGGCAGTCCCGGCGCGGTATCGGTATTAAACCGGATCGTCACAACCCGGTCAGTGACGATCTGGTCGGGCAGATCTTCCGACACCTGGGTTGTGCCGCCATAACCGGTCACCCGGCAAAACAAATCGTAAAGCGGCACCGACGCAAAGGACAAAAAGATCATCCCGCCGACAACCGACAGGACAATCGCAAGCATCCGCTTGTTTTTGCGTTCCAGAGAGTCTGTTGTGTTATCGGGCTTCGACATTGTCTTCATTGGTCAGGCGAATCCAGCGCTCCCACCATTTCCGGGGAGTGCCGGCCATCTCATCACGGTGACGGGCATTATCTTTTTGCATTTTTTGATGATCATCCAGCGTTTCTTCCAGATTGCGCTGGCGGCTGGTCAGATAGACACCGCCCGGATGTTCCGGCGCCTGCAATGTGACCTGTTCGGCTGTGCCATCAGGCATCGGTTCGCCGTGCGCCATCTTGACCATCGTTATCATCCAGATCAGGGCGCACCACAAGGCGATCAACCCCAGAACAGCGAGGTTTTTCTTTAATTTTTTCTTATGTAAGTCACTATGCGGCATCGATCATCAAAGCCAGAAAAACGGCAAAAAGGTAAAACACAGAATAACCAAACATCAATCTAGCGCTTTTATGCGTTTTATCCAACAAAACCTTTACGGATGTGAAGATAAAAAACCCGCCCAGCAAAAACGCCGCTGCGCCATATCCCCATCCGGCCGGCCCAAAAAAAGACGGCAGGACAGATAAAGGCAGCAACAAAATCGTATAAAAAAGCATCTGCCATTTGGTGTTTCGTTCACCGGCAGTCACAGGCAGCATCGGAATATTCGCCCGCTTGTAATCGTCATTGGCAAACAATGCCAGCGCCCAGAAATGCGGCGGCGTCCACAAAAAGATAATCATGAACAAAAGAACCGGCAGCATTGTCACATCACCCGTCACCGCCGCCCAGCCGATCATCGGCGGAAACGCCCCGGCCGCGCCGCCAATCACGATATTTTGCGGCGTGCGGCGCTTAAGCCAGACCGTATAAATGACAACATAGAAAAAATTTGCAAAAGCCAGCAGCCCCGCTGCCAGCCAGTTCAGCGCCAGCCCCATCATCATGACCGACAGCAACGATAAAATCACCGCGAAAGCCAGCGCATCGTCAGGCGCAACCCGTCCTGTCGGCAGGGGGCGGTTTTTGGTGCGGTTCATAACGGCGTCAATATCGCGCTCATACCACATATTCATCGCCCCCGCCGCCCCGGCACCCACCGACAAGGACAACATGGCAACGAAGACCAGCAAGGGATGCATATCCGTAAATCCCGGCGCGACCCACATACCGGCAAAGCCGCTGAAGATCACCAGACTCATAACGCGCGGTTTGAGCAAGGCGTAAAAATCACCAACCCGCGATTCAACCCTTTCGGGGCTATCCATAATCTTTGTTCCGTTCATACCAACAGAACCTAGTCATTTTTCATGCAAAAGAAAACAGATTTTCGGTCAAAAATGCCGACAGGCGCAGGAAGTCCGGTCTCTAACTGACATCATGCGGCGGGGCGGGCGGTTTTTTGTGATAAGTCGCGCCTTTTCGCCACAATGAAAAGGCTTCCCGGTGAATACCGGCAATAATTTTGATCGTCATCATCGGAAATCGTAAGACGGTTTTGACGATCATCCGGTCGGTCAGATCACGCCTTATGCCCTGCCATGTCGCGGTCAGGATTTTCCCGTCAGGCGTAAATTGATGAATTGCTATATCCAACCTTTCTCCCGGCTCATATAAACGAAATTTATAAGTGCAATCCATCCCGATAAAAGGCGAAACATGAAACGCCTTGGCGCATTGCTGGGTGATTTTTTCTCCCTTTTCCCGGGTAACCGGCAACAAATAGCTATGCTGTTCGCCGAATGTGTTTTTGACCTGATAAAGAATGGCTTTCAACGCCCCGTCCGCGCCGTAACAAAAATAGATCGTCAGGGGATTAAACACATATCCCCACAAGCGCGGAAAGGCCAACATGAAAATACGCCCGCCCGTCAAATCAATCTGCTTTCGATGTGCGGCCTGTTCAATCCACGGCCGGATGGCGCTGCCGTCACGGGCGGCATGATCATGGTTTGATATCCCGATCACATTCCATTTGCCAAAGGAAAAAAACCGTAATGTACGATCCAGAATTTCCAGCCGGTCAATATCCAGCCACACCATGAAAACCCGATACCGAAAACGATGGGTAAAAGGGTGATGACGCTCATGATAAACGCTGCCGGTATAAAGCGCGCAAGCCGGCGGCGAGGATAAGATTTTATCATCCGGTTGCATGTGTGCCTGCCGGTGATTTTTCAGTAATCTGCCAGGGGCGCCGGACACAGCCAAGACGCTCGGCAACCGCCAGCCCGGCACTCAGCCCGTCTTCATGAAACCCGTACCCGCACCACGCACCGCAAAACCAGACACGGCTTTTCCCTTGAATCTCATTGATCCGCGCCCAGCCCTCCAAAGCCTGCGGCGTATATTGAGGATGATGATAGGTTATTTTGCGCATCACTTTCTCAGGCGCAGGTGGCGATGCGGGGTTGAGCGTCACAAACACATCATCATCAACCGGCAAAAATGATTGCAGGCGATTCATCCAATAAGTCACGCAAACCTGTCCGGAGTCCGCCGAGGAAAGATAATTCCAGCTTGCCCATGCTGCTTTACGGCGCGGCATCAGGGCGGCATCCCGATGTAAATAGGCTGTGTTTTCGCCATAGGGAAACGCCCCCAGCACAGCCCGTTCAGCCGCATTCGCATCTGACAAAAGCGCCAGACTCTGATCAGCATGACAAGCCATTATGACATGATCAAACACATCCGTATGGCCTTGAAAATCTGTGACCCTGACCTGATTGTCATCGCGGCGAATATCAACAATCCTGCACTTCGTCCTGAT
>SKGD01000002.1 GCA_007117665.1 Alphaproteobacteria bacterium | reverse complement strand
AGCGGCGGTAAAATTGTTTTTAACGGTACACCGGAGACTCTTAGAAAAACAACGAAGCAGGATAATCTGGAGCGCGCCTTTTTACGCGTTATCGCCTGAGGTATCGGAATGCTGCGTTATAAAAGGTTTCCCGGCGTGCTGTATTTTGCTAGAATCTCACCGGTATCTCGTTTCGGGGTATATCTAAACTCATTCTTCTGTATGAGGATTCCTTAAAAATGACGTCAGACAATAAAAATAAAAACGAAGATGATCCGCTTGAAATTCGTCCTTTAAAGAGTGACGAAGATGATGCGCTCGATAGTGTGCCTTTTGATCTCGAAGAAGAGGGGGAGGAAAAGCGCGTTGTTGATGCTCAGGAAGATGAGGTGCAGGAGGCCGTTCTGGACGCAGATGCTCCGGATTTTGAAGAGGTCGAGGGTCTGGCGGCGCCGGTTCTGGAGGCAGAGGCGGTTGTTGAGCCTGATATGGAGCCCGACATAGAAGATGACTTAACGGCGGATTTTGATGTTGATGCCGTTTCTGACGATATGGAGATTACAGGAGATCCGGGCGTTGATTTTGCCGATGAAGCTGATTTTATGGCGCAACATGATAAAGCTGCCGGAAAAAAGAAATGGATGATGTCTGCGGCGCTCGGTGTTTTGCTTTTGGGCGGTGGCGGATATTTTGCCTATGACGCGATGATCGCCGGACAGCGTGACCCCTTAATGGTCACAAGCTATGCGGCTCCCGAATCGTTTGACGTGGCTGAAGATAGCTCTGTAGGCGCTGCTTTTGATGGTTATGAGGATGAATTGGAAGCGGCGTTGTTGCCCCAGCCAATGGTGAATCAAAATCAGGTGCCACGATCACCGGAAGAGGATCTGACAGGTTCGGCAGATGATGATTTTATGGTTATGGCGCAAGCAGATCCGTTAGAGCCTGCGTGGGGCGGTGATGATACGGATATTTCAGGTCTTTTTGCGGCTGACGAGGATAGTGCAGATCATAACGAAGTTGAGGACATTACAGGACAGATAGCAGAGCAGACACAGACAGAAATGGATCTGCCAGAAGATGATGTCGAAGCGTACCTTTCCTATGGTGAAGGGTCAGAGCAGGGAGAGGACGTTTCTGCTTATGCTTTGGAGCTGTCTGAAGAAAATCAAGCAGCTGCGCCGCCGCCTTTGGAAGAAGATGTTGCGCCGGTTTCCGAGCCTGTTGTGATGCAAAGTGCGCCGGTGCAGGATCATGCGGCGCAGGACGATGTCGTTCAAGGTCGTGCAACAAATATAGAAGACGCACAGTTTGCGCCGGAAAGACCAGCGCAAGAGGCTGGCGCAAGTGAAGTTCAGGTCGGCGTTGCCGATGCTCCGGTAACGCCGATTGAAGCAGAAGTTGACGGGCCAACAGCCTTTTTTGACGGTGTGAGTCATTATGCTATGACCCCGCCACCGGGAGATGTGCTGCGCAATGTTGATCCGGTGACAGAGCCGGCTTCTAAATTTGTTGTTGTGCAAAAGGATAGAGAGATCAATGATTATGATTCTCTGGTGATTGCTGCCGATCGTGCTTTGCGTTTACAGCGCTACGAAGCCGCGCTGGATATGTACGAAACATTGGCGCGTCGCAATCCTCGAGACCAACGTGTTTTGATGGGGCTTGCGATTGCCCGTCAGAATACGGGGCAGCCTGAAATGGCCGCGCGCGCTTATGACCAGATTCTGGCGTTAAATCCGGATAATAAAGAAGCGATGATCAACATGCTGGGCTTGTTGCGGACTCAGTATCCGTCCGTTGCACTGCGCCGTCTGATGGATTTACGCGCGCGCTACCCGCAACATGCGGGAATTGCCGCGCAAATGGGGTTGATCTATGGCGAAAACGGTCATTACGAAGATGCTATGCGCTACCTTCAGATGGCATCCAGTATCGAGCCACGCAACGCCTTACATATCTTTAATATGGCGATTACTGCCGACCGTGCAGGTAATGTTGTCGAGGCGATCCGTCACTATGAAAACGCACTTGAGGTTGACGCGGTGTATGGCGGCGGGCGATCAATTTCCCGTGATGTCATTTATGACCGATTATCATCTCTGAGGCGCCGTTAATCCGGGTATTCGGACGAGGTTTAATCTTATGGCAGGCGAATCGTGGCTTGAGTTGGCGTATGTGATTTTGTTCGGCCTGGTGATGGGCAGTTTTGCAACCGCGCTTTCATGGCGGATCCCACGGGGGCAGGCATGGTTCATTGCCGGCAAATCCATGGTGCGATCAGCGTGTTCCCATTGTGGCGTCCGGCTGGGAGCCAGGGATATGATCCCGCTGCTTTCATGGCTTTTAACGCGGGGAAAATGCCGCCATTGCGGCGTGTCCTATGGTGGTCGTTATCCGGCAATTGAACTGGCAACACTTCTTTGCTGTATTGGGATATATTTTGTATGGGGGTTTACGTTTCCCGCCTTTATCATGATGGCCTCCATGCCGTTTCTTGTCGCTTTGTTTGCGATCGATGTCGAATATTTCATTTTGCCGGATCAGTTAATCATTATATTGGCCGGTTTTGCCCTGTTTTTGATTGCTTATCAGCTGGTTGTTTACGGCAGCGGTTTTGGTTTTGAGGCGCAGGCCGTTATGAAGTTATCGGGGGCAGTGGTTTTTGCAGGGTTGGCGGCGGCGATTCGTGCCGGTATGAACAAGCTTTTATCCAAAGACAGCCTTGGTATGGGTGATATCAAATTTTTTGCGCTGGCCGGTTTGTGGTTGGGGCTTGCTTATTTGCCTTTCTTTTTGCTTGTGGCCGGAATGATCGGGGTGATTTGGGGGGCTTTTTATAATCTGGCGCTGAAAAAAACGGTTTTTCCGTTCGGGCCGGCGCTCATTTTGACACTTTACGCAGGTTTGATCCTGCAAGGGCTGGATATTGTCCCCCTTGCCGGTATAGAATAGGTTAGAGATACCCTTGTTACATATCGGGGATATCGCATTTTTTTCTTTTTGTGCTTCGTTTACCTTACGTTTGCATTTTTAGGTTAAGAATAGAACAGCATAGTCTCTTTCTTGGGGTGGAGGAAATCCGTGGATATTACGCAGCTTCTCGCTTTTACGATGCAAAATGAAGCATCTGATTTGCATCTTAGTCCGAAGAATCCTCCTATTATCAGGGCACATGGTTCGTTGAAACGTATTAAGACCGATCCTTTGGAAAGCGACGATATACGCTCGATGCTCTATTCGGTTATGACTGAAGATCAGCGCTCTGAGTTTGAGCGCGAGATGGAGCTTGATTTTGCGATCGCCTTTGGCGAAAAAGCGCGTTTTCGTGTGAACGCCTTTACCTCCCGTACCGGGACAAGCGCTGTTTTTCGTACGATTCCTTCTTTAATTCCGACCATGGAAGAGCTTGACTTGCCGCCGGTTTTGCGACGATTTGCCGAGCTTGAAAAAGGGATTATCCTGGTCACCGGCCCGACCGGTAGCGGTAAATCGACGACGCTGGCCTCGATGGTTAATCATATCAACCAGACCGCCAGCAAGCATATATTGACGATTGAAGATCCGGTGGAATTTTTTCATACCAGCAAGACATCTTTGGTTAATCACCGCGAGGTAGGCACCGATACCAAGTCCTTTGCCAAGGCGTTGAAAAGCGCGCTGCGTGAGGATCCTGACGTTATTCTGGTCGGTGAGATGCGGGATTATGAAACGATCTCTCTGGCTTTGACGGCGGCGGAAACCGGTCACCTTGTGTTCGGAACGCTGCACTCCAGTTCGGCGGCCAAGACGATTGACCGTGTGATTGATGTGTTCCCGACAGGGGACAAAGAAATGGTGCGGGCGATGCTGGCCAGCTCTTTGCAGGGCGTGGTGGCGCAGACATTGCTCAAACGCGCGGAAGGCGGCCGTGTCGGTGCTTATGAAATTCTGGTGGGAACGAATGCCGTTCGTAACCTGATTCGTGAAAATCAGGTCGCCCAGCTTTATTCGATGATTCAGACAGGGTCGCGCTATGGCATGATGACGATGGAAGATTCGGTGAACTCTCTTCTGGAGAGTGGCATTATTGGGAAAGACGAAGCGCGCCGTGCCTTGCTCAAGACAACGGATGACGGCAGTGAACGCGATGAAGATACGGTCTCGGCCAGTCTGGGGGGCGGAAAAATGGCGGCGGACGGAAGTGGCATCGAAAGCCGGACGTCTATGTCAGACAGTTCAACAGGCAAAAAACCTCCTCCCTCCGTTGATAGTGATGATGAAGGATATTCGTTTTGAGTTCACCCATTATACTTGAATATCTCAAGGCCATGAGCGAGAGACAGGCAAGCGACCTGTATCTTACGGTGGGGTTTTCGCCGGCTCTTCGGCTGGAAGGAGACCTGGTTGAGGTCGGTGATAAAAAGCTGACTGTTGAGGACATAAACGAGATTATCGCAACGATCCTTACCAATCGCCAGCGCCGTGAATTTGAAGCCAATATGGAGCTGAATACATCGCTGGATGTCGGCGATTTCGGGCGCTTTCGTGTGAATGTTTTACGTCAGCGCCAAAATCCTGCTCTTGTCCTGCGGCGCATTGTATCGAAAATACCAAGTTTCGAGGAGTTACGCCTGCCCAAGCTTCTGGAAAAAATGGCACTGGAAAAGCGCGGCCTTTTGCTTGTGACAGGCATGACCGGTAGCGGTAAATCGACAACGCTTGCGGCTATGGTTGATTTTCGCAACCGGAACGAGCGCGGCCATATCATTACGATTGAAGATCCGATCGAGTATTTCCACGAGCATAATAAATGTGTCATTACCCAGCGGGAAGTGGGGGTTGATACCGAATCTTATGCGGTTGCCCTAAAGAATTCCCTGCGGCAGCGACCCGATGCGATTTTGGTAGGCGAAATTCGGGATAGGGAGGTGATGGAGCAAGCTTTGGCGGCGTCGGAAACCGGTCATTTGTGCATGGCAACGCTGCACACGACGAATACCTATCAGTCGATAGAGCGTATCGTGAATATGTTCCCGGAAGACTATCAGAATCAGGTGCGGCTGAATTTGTCGATGAACCTGAAAGGGATTATTTCGCAAAGGTTGGTGCCCTGTGCGAAAGGTGGTATGACGATCGCGATCGAAGTCATGCTTAATCAAGGGCTTGTGCGGGAATTGATTTATAAAGGCGAAATCTCGAAAATCCGTGACGTGATGGAGCAAAATAATCAGTTAGGCATGTGTACGTTTGACCAGTCTTTGCTGCGTTTGTTCAAAGGTGGTTTGATCACTGAAGATACAGCGTTAAGTCACGCAGACCAGCCGGGCGATCTCAAAATCAAGATACAGCAGATCAAAATAGGCGAATCGGAGAGCCGGGAAGTCCTGAAAGAGATGGACACGTCGCTTTTATCTATTTCTGAATAGTTTTTTGATTTTTTCTCCTGTTTTCGAGATAAAAAACGTCAAAACTTTTAAAATCCCACCCTCGGCTATTGTTAAGGATCAAAAACTAATATAGATTCGTGAGGTAATGACTGCACTTCTTGGGGATTCCTTCCTGAACACCTAAAACCACGGTTAAATCATGATGTTTGTAAAGATGTTTGATATTTCTTCCCGATCCCGCCTTTTTGGCGTTGTGCTTTGTGCTGCGATGGGCGTATCTGTCTTGTCGGCTTGTGATATGACGCAGAATTATCTGAAGGCCGACCGCGCCGGCAACATGGAGACTCAAGATTATCGGGATGGTCTGGCAAGCCGGATCCCGCTTTATGAACAGCAGGCCGCCATGCGGAGCGATGACCGCGCGCCTGACTTCCAGTCATATGTGGCCATGCCCCCGGAAAATCTCAAGCCGATGCCGCTGGTTTCGATTTCCGTTAATCAGGCAGTTCCTTTGAAAGACATTTTGTTTGAGCTGGCAAAGCAGGCCGATTACGACATCGAGCTTGATCCGCGCATTACAGGCTCAATTATTTTCACTGCGCGCCAGCGGCCGTTTGATCTGGTCATTCAACGTATTTCCGAAATCGCTGGTCTGCGCCATTCGTTCGATGAGGATATTTTGCGTGTTGAGTT